>NZ_JAMYOI010000005.1:0-275935 GCF_040319775.1 Mesorhizobium sp. M0870 | reverse complement strand
ATGCCAACAACGGCACCAACACCGTCAACAATGTCGAGACCTTCACCTACCAGGCGACCGACGCCAACGGCAACACGATCACCAACACCATCACCATCGACGTCACCGACGACATTCCGACGGCACATGCCGACACTGGCAATGTAAACGAAGGCGCTCTGCTGACCGTGACGGCGGCGGCGGGCGTGCTGGTCAATGACGTTGCCGGCGCCGACGGTGCAACCATCGACGGCGTGCGGGCAGCGGGCGGCAATACGACGACGGCGGTGACGACCGGTGTTAACACCGACATTGCCGGCCTGCACGGCACCTTGCACCTCAACGCCGACGGCTCCTATACCTACCAGTCGACGACCCACAGCATCAGCGCCAACACCACGGACGTGTTCGTCTACACCATCAAGGACGGCGACGGCGACCTGTCGACGACGACGCTGACCATCAACCTGGCGGACATCAATGACGCACCCGTTGTCGCGAACACCCAGAACTGGATGTCGAGCGACCCGGCGCAGCAGACCTTGAGCACGCCTAGCTATCCGAATGGGTATCCGTTGCTGGTTTCCATTCCGACGGATGCGGACGGGGATAACCTCATTGTCACCGCCACGGGAACGATCCCCACCGGCACATTCTATTTCAACGGCGTGACCTATGTCGCCCTAACAGCCGGCACGGTGCTCTACAATCCGTCCGGCGGTATCGATTTGCTGGACGACCTGGTTTATCGGCCAACAGCATCGCAAACTGACACGGTCAACAACAACCTGTCGCTGGATGTATATGACGGTCATACTCACATAGCGCAGACGGTCGGCATCCACGAAGTGCCGCCGACTAGCCTGCCGAGCGACACGTCGCAGATTGGCAATGGCAACAGTCCGCTTACGTCGGGCAACGATCAGATCACAACGCTCTCCCTGTCGCAAGCGACGGTCAGCGCAATCCTGGCTGATCCACACAACTCGACGGTAGTGGTCTATACCGACTTCCAGGAGTCGCCTTTCATCACGCCTATTCCCTTGGGCGAACGGAATCCGGGTGTCTACGGAGACAGCAGCGCGGGCTCGCATCGTGAGCAGGAAGTGCAAGTCGAAATCAGAATTGGCTCGGATCGCTTCGCGATCGTCGAAGATGACACCAGCCCTGGGACTTTCGAGCAGAGCTGGTTCTACGATCCGACCACAGGTTTGATGAAGGCGACCGTCGACTACGACCACATTTACCTTCTGGACGGCAGCGGCAATGCCACCTCCACAACGCTTGCCAGCTACCTGATCACGCATCCGCCGTCAGTCGGCGACAACTGGACCCTGTCTTATTTCGACAATGATGGCGGCAATTTCCAGGCGCGCAAAGTGAGCTTCTCTTTCTTCTCGCATGATCCAGGCGACCCCGGGATCACGGTGAATGGCGATGCCACACTGGCCGACCAGATCTATGGAACGTCCGGCATCGACCATCTTAACGGCAATGGCGGCAATGACATCATCATTGGGCGAGGTGGCAACGACTTCCTTGACGGTGGTGCTGGCAACGACACGCTCGATGGAGGTGCTGGCAACGACCTGCTCATCGGTGGCGCGGGCCAAGACACGCTTACCGGAGGCACTGGCGCCGACACGTTCAAGCTCGATCATCTCGACATCAAGGATCTCATCACTGACTTCAATGGCGGCGAGGGCGACAAGATCGACCTGACCGGGCTGTTCGACACAGCACCCGGAGGGGCTAATATCGGTGACTTCGTGAACTACGATGCGGGGACGGGCACGCTCAGCGTAGATGCGAATGGGACAACCGGCGGAGCCAATTTCATTGACGTGGCAACGCTGACGAACCTGCCCGCTGCCAACACCATCACGCTGCTCTACGACGATGGCGTAACCCAGCATACGACGACTGCAAACGTGGTTTAACGCCATGGCGCACGGCCACGCGACTATGTTATACATCGCTAATATCTAGGGGAGCTCAACATGAAACGTTCTGCAAGACTGCTGGTTTCCGCTGCGACGCTGTTGCTGGCAGTCGGGTCGACGGGGTATGCCGCCGACATCATCGATGGCCCGACCGGCGATTATTGCCGTGTCGTGGGGACGTCCAACCTGGTGCTGAACGACAACATCGTCGATCTGAAGCAGCAAGTGGTGAAGCTGACGGACGAGTCGGTCGCCGCCGCCAACAGTTCGGAGTGGATCAACTCGTCGCGTCCCGTCTTCGTCTGGGCATCGGAAGCCAAGGTCGCCTGCGGCATGGCTTACGGCTACCTCAAGACGAACTACAAGGACGAAGACACCCTCAACAAATGCGAGTGTTTTCACGATCGCATGGTCGAGTACATGCACTGACCGGCTAGGCGAACCACGCCTGTTGGCCATCATGACAGCCGACGGATCCTTCCTGAAGGCGGTCGCGGGCGCGATCGTGTTGCTTGGCTTTGTCCAAACGGTCACGCCGGCCAGTGCCAACTGGCTGGAACGACCATCCGTGAAACAACAGCTTTCGTCCGGCCTGAAGCAGGCAGTGCGCTGTGATCCGGCCACGGAGTGGACCCGGCAGACATTCAAGGCATTTGCCAGCTGCCAGGCATCGATCCATGGCCTGGAGCCGCTGCTGGCGCATGCGGTGATGGAGATCGAAAGCGGCTTCGATCCCGGCGTGCAAGGCGCCGACGGCGAAGTCGGCCTGATGCAGGTGATGCCGGCGACGGCCAGGATGCTCGGCTTTCGAGGTTCTCTGGACGATCTGAGCGCGCCGGCGACCAACATCGCGCTGGGAGTCAGATATCTTGCACAGGCCAACAGGCTGGCCGGGGGCGATCTGTGCACCACCGTCATGAAGTATCGCGCCGGGCACAATGAAAGCCGGTTCTCGGCCCTTTCGGTCCGCTACTGCCAGCGTGCGCGGGCAATCCTGGCAAGGGAGGGGATTGAAGTGACCGGGCCGTTGCCGGTGGCGACGTTCGGCTTTTCCGCCTTTTCAGGCGGTGAGGGTGGAGCCGCTGCCCAATTCTGGCCGGGGAAGGGGGCAAAGGGCGTTTGCGTGCGCCGCCTGTTCGTGCCCGGGCCGCGATACATGAAATGCGCCGACTATCGAAGTGCCGGGCAAGCAAGGCAGATCAGGACGCTCAGAGGCAGGCTTTTCGGCGGCTAAAAGAACTACAGACGGCACTGCAAGTCCGCCGTAACATGCGTTGGAGACCAGACCGGGAACAATATCCGGCGGCACATAGGGGTGGAGCATTCATGGAAGCTGGCCGACAGGTCCACTGTCCGCGGACATGGGCAATCGCCTTGGCGCTCGCCGCGATCTTATCGGGCTGCCAGTCGAAAGGCGGCGTGTCCGAAGTGCTCGATCCGGCGGCGATTGCCGCGCCTGCCGGGCAGAATGGCGCCGCCGGTGCCGGCCCCGTCCAGGCGACCCAGTCGCTGGGCACCGGTTCGACCAAAGTCACGATGCTGCTGCCGTTGTCCGGCTCCGGAACAGCGGGCGAAAACGGCAGGAAAATGCTGGATGCGGCCAAGCTGGCGATGACGGATATTGGCAATGGATTGCTTACGCTGACGGTAGAAGACACCAAAGGCGACAGCGCACTGGCCAGCAAAATGGCGATAACGGCCATAACGACGGGCTCGAAGGTCGTGATCGGCCCGACCGAACTGACGGCAGCCCAGCATATTGCCACGCTGTCTGGATCGAAGCGGCCACCGGTCCTGGCGCTCGCCGATAATTTCGCCGGTGGCGCCGGGGTTTATGCCGTGCTCCTTGGCGAAGCGGACAGCGCCGCCGCGGGCGCCGCGGGACTAGCCGCGAAAGGCAGCAAGAAGTTCGTACTGCTTGTCGCGGATGGCCCAAACGCCGGCGCCATGGAGAAGCGGGTCGCAAACAGCCTCAGCATCTACGGCGCGGCGCTCGCGGTCACTCTCCGATATTCCGCCGGCGACGGCGCCGCGAAGGCGGTCGACGAAATGGGCTCACTCGTGGACGCCCCCGACGCCGTCATTGTCGCCAGCGGCAATGGCAGTCCGTCGCCTGTCCTTGCCGCCCTCAAATCGAAGGGCATTCCGGGAAAGACCATCTCCGTCGTCGGAACGAACCGTTGGCTGGAGCACCCCATGGATCCGCTCTTCGAGGGGGCGTTTATCGCCACGCTCGATCCAAGTGAAACCGGGCCGATCGCCGACCGATTCAGGACGGCATACAACTATCCCGCTGACGTCAATGTGGCCTATGCCTATGACATGGTTGCCCTGACGGCAGGGATTGCCAGCGCGATCGGGCCTGATGGCTTCAGCAAAAAGGTTCTCGAGAATCCAAACGGCTTTCGCGGGTCGACCGGCCTGTTCCGGTTTCGGGCCGACGGATCCAGCGAACGCTCGATGCCGTTCTATCGGATTGAAAAAGGTGCGCTCAAGCTGGTTGCAAAATCGACGTCGGGTTTCTGACCGGCGAGAAGCCTTGAGAAGCTGTTCGCGCTGATGGGCAGGCTGGGCCGCAGCGGTCAGGCGATCGGGCTCGGCAGCCTGCTGCTTCTGGCCGGGATACTGCTGATCATTCAAGGTGGGGCGTTGCTTTCGGTCGATCGGCCTGTCCGTGCCCCGTCGCGGGATGTTGACGATACGCAGCCTATCCGGCCGGTTGCCCCGGTAGCCGGCGCACAACGCCTGGAGCCGGCGCGCAAGGTTGCTCAAGACCTGATCGCTCCGCCACGGCTTGATCCCGCTGAGATCGAACGGACCGAGCCCCGTCCGCCACTCAGCGAGCTCGGTCTCGCCGTGCCCCCGAAAACGCCAATGCCTGGGGATTGGCGGGAGGTCTTGCTCTACCGCCCGGTTGCCACATCGTCGGCGATGTTCGAATCCATGGGCCGCAAGGTGGTCATCAGCGGAGTGCGAGGCATCGATCTCGACAGCTCCTGCTCGTTTCATGACGTCACCTGGCCTTGCGGCCTGCGCGCACGCGCCGTTTTCAATTCCTGGCTGAGGGGACGCGGGCTGCACTGTTTCGTACCTCCGGACGTCGAGCGTTTTGCCGTCGCCGCACCGTGCAGGCTGGGCAAGCAGGATGTTGGCGCCTGGCTTGTCTCCAACGGCTGGGCCACGGCGCTGCCGAGCGGCATCTACGGCAAGGCGGAGGCGACAGCCAGAAAGGCTGAGATGGGCATATTCGGCCCGGCACAATAGCCTGCCATTCAACCCTGATGTTTTGTTTGTTAACCGCCACGGGCGCAGCTTAGATCTTTGTTTTTCTGCATGTCCTTTTCCCAAAGCCGAGGTCATGCATTGGGAGCAAGCCGATTTCGTCCGCAGCCTTGATGGGGTCATCGCGCAATCGATTAAATTGCAAGGTTCCTTGAAACTGAAATTGCAACACACCGGCCCTATACCAGCCCATCCACAGGAGATCGGCCAGTGACAAAGACTATGGCGAGCACCACCGACCAGGCATGGAAAGGCGTCGCTTTGTTGACCTTTCTGGGAACCACTGCAATCCTGGGCGTTTCCGTCGGCCTCAATTATCTGCTCCTGTTCTCCGAGGCGCTGACGCCATTTGGGCGCAGCATGATCACGGCAATCCTGTTGCCTGTTGTCCTTGGTGTTCCGCTTTTTCTGTTCGTTGGATTGAAACAGATCGAGCTTCGTCGCTATCGCCGGGAACTCGACAAGTCGGCAACCTTCGACACCACGACCGGCTGCCTGAACGGAGCGGTCTTCACGTCAATGGTCGAAAAAAGAACGGCAAGGCCGTCGGTGCCGGGGCCTAAATCGGGCGCCTTCCTGGTTATCCATTCGGAGCATCTGCGGTCCATCAACCTGCGCTTTGGTCTTGAATGGGGCGATCAAGCCTTGCGGCTCATAGCCTCGACCATACAATCGTCGGTGCGCGCGGAAGACCTGGTTGGACGCATGGGGACGTCGATGTTCGGGGTTTTCCTCGCCGGCGCGACCGAAGCAGAAGCCAGGGAAATCGGCCAGCGTATCGAGGCGCGCATCGCGCAAGTCTATTTCGCGCCAAAGGGGACCGAGGATGCCCTGACCGTCAAGGTCGGCGGCGTGGTGTTCGAAAACCAGGTGGAGTTCGCGGACATGTTCCGGTCCGCCGAGCAGCGCATGGCCGGCGTCCAGGACGGAGCCGCGTTTGAACTGACGCATCTCCATAGCTGACATTCGCCGGGAACCAGAGCCATTCGGAACCCAGGGGAATTGTCGGACGCGGCCGCGGTTACGCTGACGACGGGGTAGCCCGTGAAGACGCCGCCCAGGTTTCGGCTACGGCGACGATCGCGGCATTGATCGGTCCGCTCGGGATCGCCGGCATCACCGAGGCGTCGACGACAAAGGCATTGTCGAAGCCGTTCAGCCGCAAGTCAGGATCGACGACGGCCTCAGTGTCACGACCCATCCGGCACGTGCCGGCCGGATGGTGATGGGTGGAAGCAGCCCTGGCAATGAAAGCATCGAGTTCGGCATCGGACTGAACCGGGGCGCCTGGCAGGATCTCCATATCGCGCCATTCGTCCAGAGCCGCATGATGGCCGACCATGCGCGCCCGCTTCAACGCCATCCTGAATGTCGCGCGGTCGTGTTCGGTTTCGAGATAATGTGGGTCGATGACCGGCGCATCGTTGCGGCCCGGCCCGCTTGGTGTGATGCGCCCTCGGCTTGTCGGATGGGTGACGCCGCACAGGATGGTAAAGGCGGAGCCATAGGGCGGGGTCTTCAGGCCCTCGGCCGCGGACGGGGCGACGACGCAGGCGAGCACGATATCGGGACTTCCCGTAGAGCGGGTCGGATCGTCGCTGTGCAGATACATCAGCGATTCGGAGTGCTGCAGGCGGGAGGGCGGCACCGGCTTTTTCGTGCTGTAGACATTTCCGAGAGCCAGCAGATGATCCTGCAGGTTGCGGCCCACATCGCCCCGATCGGCTAGGCAGCGTATATCAGCCTGCTTCAGCGTATCGGGACAGCCAATGCCCGACCGCATGAGGATGAGCGGCGTGGATACGGCGCCGGCGCAAAGAACGATCCGGTCGGCGGAGAGTGTTCCGGTCTCACCCCCGCACACCACGCTCACGCCCGTGATCTTGTGGCCGTCCAGCACTAGATGCTCGACCTCGTGGCCGGCGAGCAAGGTCAGGTTCGGCCGCGCCATGACCCGCGGCGGCAGATAGGCGTCGGCGACGCTCAGGCGCTTGCCGTCACGTATATTGAGTGAATTGGGACTGGTGCCGACCAGTTCGCCGCCGTTGTGGTCGCTCAGGGCGGGAGCGCCCAGGGATCGCCCGGCGGCGATGTAGGCACGCACGACCGGACTGACCTCGGCGTCCGGCAGATAGACGTCCAGCGGGCCGCTCTTGCCGCGTGTCGGCGCATCGAAGGCGGTGAAGGCTTCGCTGCGGATGAAGCCCGGCAACAACCCCCGATAGGACCAGCGCTCGCCACCGGCTTGTGCCCAAGGTTCGAAATCATCGGGATGGCCGCGCACATAGGCCATTGCATGCAGGCAGCTCGAGCCGCCGACTATCCTGCCGCGCGGCCATTCATGGACGCGGTCGGCAGTGAAGGGCTGGGGCACGGTCCGGTAGCTCCAGTCATAGGCGCGGCCCTGGAGCATCGTCCATTTCAGCGGATCGGCGATGTCGGGATCGGCCGGCATCGCCCCGGCCTCGATGAGGCCGACCTGGCACGACCGGTCTTCACTGAGCCGGCTGGCAACAACCGAGCCTGCGGATCCCGCGCCGATCACCAGCACGTCGAAATGACGTTTCAATTTGAAATTCCCCGCACAGGCTCGATGTCAGAGGTGATACGATCACGCGGCAAAGGCGCCGGCGTTCGACCGTTCCATGATCTGTCTCTGCACGGACAAAAGGTGCGCGCGCATTGCGGTCTCTGCCGCTTCGGGATCGCGCTGCGAGATCGCTTCGGCGATCAGGCGATGCTCGCCGTCGCGGTGGGCGATCCGCTTGGGGCAGGTGGGTGCCGCGGTGCGCGCAACCTTCACCCGCGCATCGACACCGACCTGGCGCAGCATCTTGTAGAATTCCGCGGCAAGGTGGTTGCGGGCCGCGGCGACGATCGCGAGATGGAAAGCGAAGTCGACCTCACCCGACGGGGCGTTCTCAGGCGTGGTTGCCGCGTCGAGGATCCGCGCCGTCTCGAAAGAGGAGGCGCGCAGCGACGCCAGTCGGGCAAGGCCCGGCTCCATGATCAGGCGCAATTCCAGGACCTCGATCGGATTGGTTACCCTGACCAGTTCCTCGCCATATCTCGGAAGGGCAGTCGGCGCCCGCCTGGCGCGCGCCGGCTTGAGGTCGCCCGAAAGGCGCAGCACTTCAAGCGCCTTGCGAAGCTGATGGCGCTTGACGCTCAGATGTTCCGCAAGATCGCGCTCGGACGGAAGCTTGCCGCCGCCCTGCTGCAACTGGCGGACCGCGGCGATGATGTCGTCGAGATCCGATGGTCCGACCTGCGGCTCGAATGCGCTCAAAACCAAATCTCCTGTCCGATCGGCAGACCGCCGACTCAACGTCCCGACATCATATTGTGACACGAAAACCTGTTCGACGGCACTCAACCAATTCAACCAATCTACAACTGTACGCAATGGTTGACAACACCAGTTGCGCAATGGTTGACTGCCCATGTCGACGGTTGCCATCGCGGCGGACCGTCTTTCTCCCGAGGATCACGCATGCCGGCTGACGAAACCTTTGACTACGTCATTGTCGGTGCGGGATCGGCCGGCTGCGTGCTGGCGAACCGGCTGAGCGAAGACCCTGCCGTGTCGGTGCTTCTGCTGGAGGCGGGGGATTGGGACCGCGATCCGATGATCCACATCCCGCTCGGCTGGGGCAAGATCCTGACCGAACGCCGCCACGACTGGATGTATTTCTGCGAGCCCGAGGCCAATGTCGGCGGGCGCAAGGTCGAATGCGCGCGCGGCAAGGTCATCGGCGGCTCTTCCTCCACCAACGCCATGGCTTATGTGCGCGGCAATCGCGGCGACTATGATCGCTGGGCGGCAAGCGGCCTGACGGACTGGTCGTTCGACAAGGTGCTGCCCTACTTCAAGAAGCAGGAGCGCTGGGAAGGAGGCGAAAGCCGGTATCGCGGCGGCAGCGGGCCGCTGAACACCCAGTTCTGCCGCTACAAGGACGAACTGATCGATGCGTTCGCGACGGCCAGCCGTGATGCCGGATATCCGCAGACCGACGACTACAACGGCGCCATACAGGAAGGCTTCGGCCGCCTGCAGATGACAATTGCGAACGGCCGCCGCTGCTCGACCGCGACCGCCTATCTGCGGCCGGCTATGCGTCGCGGCAACGTCAAGGTGCTGACCGGCGCGATGGCGACGAAGATCCTGCTGAAGAATGGGCGCGCAACCGGCGTTGCCTACACCAGAGGCGGGGCGAGCCATGAAGTTGTGGCGCGGCGCGAGGTCCTGCTTGCCGGCGGCGTCATCAACACGCCGCAGCTGATGATGCTGTCAGGCATAGGCGACAGCGGCGAGCTCGCGGCGCATGGCATCGAGACGAAAGTCGATCGTGCGCAGGTCGGCAAGAATTTGCAGGACCATGTTTCGGTCATCCTGATGTATCGTCGCAAACAACCGGGACCGTTTCTCAAGATGATGCGGGCCGATCGTATCGGGCTGGATTTCGTCAAGACCTATCTCACCGGAAAGGGCTTTTCGGGAGATGTGCCTGGCGGCGTCGTGGCATTCCTGAAGAGCGACGCAAGCCGGCCGTTGCCGGACGTACAGCTGCTTTTCACCGCCGCACCGCTTGGAGCATGGCCTTACATGTCGCCGTTCAAGGCGCCGTTCGCCGACGGCTTTGCGACCCGTATCGTTGCCGTGCAGCCGGAGAGCCGCGGCAGCGTCAGGCTGGCGTCCAGCGATCCGGTCGCCGCGCCCCTGATCCATCAGAATTTCCTGTCCTCGCAGCGCGACTGGCAGTCGCTTCGCGCCGGCTTTCGTGTTGCGCGCAACCTTGCCAGCCAGCCGTCCATGGCTCCGTTCGTTGGTGCGGAGTTCTTCCCCGGCCCGAAATGCGAGAGCGACGAAGAGATCGACGAGCATATCCGCAAGACCTCGATCACCGTGCATCATCCGGCCGGCACGTGCCGCATGGGCGTCGATGCGGCATCGGTGGTCGATCCGGAATTGCGGGTGCGCGGCATCGCCGGACTTCGTGTCGTGGACGCCTCGGTCATGCCCGACCTCGTCTGCGGCAACATCAATGCGGCGGTCGTCATGATCGCCGAAAAGGCCGCGGATCTGATCCGCAGCCGCGCCCAACAGAGCGTGGCGGCCTGACAGAGGCGGCCGGAATACAACCAAAGTCTTTTGGTTGAGATTGAAAACTGCGTTGGTTGGACCGTCATGTGCCTCCGCCTGGCCGTGACGAGGCGGCTTCATGCCCTGATTTCAAGGCATATTTCGAGCATTCTTGGGCTATTTCTGCCTGTTTCTGGGCATTTGCCTCTCAAAAATGCACCTCAACCAAAAACTTATAAAATTCGCAATTTGGGTATTGTCGCGCAAAACCAATGCGAATACGGTTGAGTTGGTTAGAAGTATTTTCTTCGTGACGAGAGGTGTCCGATATGTCCCTGGCGCAACCAGCTAACGATGTGCTCACCAACAAGAAGGCAGCACTCAAGGGCCTCTATGACGCCCTCTACGCAAAGAACATGTTTCCGTTCTGGGCGACGTCGGAAGGCGTCGATCATGACGAGATCAAGCAGCTGATGGCGACGTCGAAGGCCGTTCCCTTCGTGTGGTCCTATTCGGACATCGAGCCGCTGCTGCAACGCGCCGCCGAACTGGTGACCATGGACGACAGCGAGCGCCGCTCGCTGATCCTGGTCAATCCTGGCCTTGCGCCCAAGCGTGCATCGGTCAGCACCATGTACACCGCCTACCGCCTGAATGATCCCGACGAGATCATGCCGCCGCACAAGCACTCGCCGAGCGCCATCCGCTTCGGCCTGACCGGCAAGGGCAACTTCACCGGCGTCGAGGGCGAAGACGTGGTCTTCGGCCCCGGCGACATGGTGCTGACGCCCAACGACGCCTGGCACAATCATGGCACCGTCGGCGGCGAGCAGGCGGTCAACCTGTCGGTGCTCGACCTGCCGCTGGTCGAAACGCTGCACGCCGTCCATTTCGACCACAAATACACCGAGATGGTCGACGGCAAGGAAGTCGAGAAGAAGGTGCAGACCGCCCGCTATCCCGGTGACTATTCACAGCGCATCTATGGCGAGGGCGGCCTGATGCCGCGTTTCGTCGACCACAAGCGCGGCGGCGGCCTGTCGTCTCCGATGTATGTCTATCGCTGGGAGAAGATGGAAGCGGTCCTAGACGCTCACAAGGATTGGGATGGCGACCCTCATGAAGGCATCGTCATCGACTATGTCGATCCGACGACCGGCGGACCCGTCTTCCACACCATCAATTTCTACGTGCAGATGCTGCGCCCCGGCGAGAAGACCTTGCCGCAGCGCGAGACCGCCAGCCTGCTCTTGGCGCCGTTCCGTGGCAACGGCCATTCGATCATCGACGGCAAGCGTTACGACTGGAACCAATTCGACACCATCGCCATACCCGGGGGTTCCTGGGTCGAGCATGTCAACGGCTCGTCGAGCGAGCCGGTGATCTTCTTCGGCGCCACCGATGCGCCGACGCAGAAGGCGCTGCTCCTCTACAAGCGCTGGGGCCGCAACCAGGCCGGCGATCTGCTCCGTCTCGTCTAGTTCCCATCCTACTGCCCCGCCGCCATTGGCGGCGGGGACATTGAAATGACGTTTCAGCAGCAAGGGCGTATGCATTTGGTTTCGGCGTTCAACACCAAGCAGATCGGCCATGTCGACTGCCCAGGCGGCGGCCAGGTCTGGGTCGACGGCAACATCCTCTATATCGGCCACATGCGGCCGCCGAGCGGTACGACGCTGGTCGACATTTCCGACCCGCGCAATCCGCGCAAGATAGCCACGATCGATGTTCCGCCCGGCTGGCACTCGCACAAGGTGCGCGCCAAGGACGGGCTGATGATCATCAACCACGAGCGCTTTGGCGATGCCGGCCCGGCCGATTTCGGCGGCGGGTTGGTACTCTACGACACAACCAAGCCGGCACAGCCCAAGCTCATCTCGAAATGGATAACCGGCGGCAAGGGCGTCCACCGCTACGACTTCGACGGCCGTTACGTCTACATCTCGCCGACCGCCGACGGTTATGTCGGCAACATCGTGATGATCCTCGACCTGATCGATCCCACAAAGCCGGTCGAGGTCGGACGCTGGTGGATACCCGGCCAGTGGACCGGTGGCGGCGAGGAATACCCCTGGCACGACTATGTCACGCCGCGTTGCCACCATCCTTTGCGCATGGGCGACCGGCTGTATGTCAGCTACTGGCATCACGGCCTGTTCATCCTCGACATTTCGGACATCACCAAGCCGAAGCTGGTCTCGCACGTCAATTCGAGCCCGAGCTTTCCGCATCCCACCCACACCTGCCTGCCGATTCCACAGCCGCTCAAGGGCCGCAACATCATGGTGGTGGCGGACGAGGACGTCGCCAAGCTTCGGCCATCACCGCCGGCCTTCACGTGGATCTACGACATCACCGACGAGACCAACCCGTTGCCGATCTCGACCTTCCAGGTGCCGGGCCTCGACCCGGATGGTTCACCGCAGCCGCAGATGACCGGCTGCCATCAGCCTTCCGAACGGTTCAAGGGCACGATCATTCCGTTTGCATGGTTCGCGCAGGGGCTGCGCCTCGTCGACATCGCCGACCCGTTCGCGCCAAAGGAGGTCGGCCATTTCGTGCCCGACGCGCCCGAGGGGGCGGAGCGTTCCTCGTCCAACGACGTGACCATCGACGACCGCGGCATCGTCTACCTGATCGATCGCATCCGTGGCGTCGACATCATCGAAACCAGTGTTCTCTAGGAGCAGGCATTGAGCGACAGCACGCGAAAATCCGCCAGCCATTACGCCATCGGCAACAAGAACCCGAACCTGCCGTTTCATCCGGCGGTGCGTGCCGGCGACTTCATCTTCGTCTCGGGCCAGGTGCCGAAGGACGACAACAACAACATGATCAGCGGCACGATCGAGGAAGAGACGCTGGCCACGCTGAAGACCATCGCGCGCGTCATCGCGCATGAGGGCGCGACGCTGTCGGATGTCGTGCGGATCACCACCTATCTCGAGGATACGCGCGATTTCGGCCGCTACAACAAGGCGTTCCTCGAAGGGATCGGCGATGCCGTGCTGGCGCGCACGACCGTCGAGGCAAAGGCCGTCATCAACACCAAGATCGAAATGGACGCGATCGTCTACAAGCCGCTCCCAGCGAGCAAGTAGGCATTGGACACAATCGAGGAGACGACATGTACAAGCTGTTAGGCCGCCAGACATCAGGCAACGTCCAGAAGGTGCTCTTCATGCTCGAAGAGCTTGGGGCATCCTACAAGCGCGAGGACTATGGCCGCCAGTTCGAGAACACCCAGACGGCGGAATACAAGGCGCTCAACCCGACCTCCAAGGTGCCGACGCTGGTCGACGGTGACACCGTGATCTGGGAGTCCAACACCATCCTGCGCTATCTCGCGGCATTCGGTGGCGAACAGTTGAATGGCGCCACGCCGGCGGAAAAGACCGAGGTCGAGCGCTGGATGGATTTCCTGCTGGCGGCGGTCAATCCCGGCTACCTTGCGGCCTTCAAGGGCGCCAAGCTCACACCCGAGGAACAGACCGCCGAATACAAGGAACAGGTGAAGGACCTTGTCGCGCAACTCAAGATCGTCGATGGCCACCTGGCCGGCAAGGACTTCCTGGCGCTGGACAAGCTGACCCTTGCCGACATCGCCTGCGCGCCGATCCTGAAGCGCTGCGTCGACTTCAAGATCGACCGGCCGTCGATGCCCGATCTGGAGCGTTGGGTGGCCGCGATCGCCGCCCGGCCGGCCTTCAAGGCGGCAACCACTGCTGCTCCCGCAAAGGCGGCATGATGATCAAGCGCGCCGCTCTCATCGGATTGGGAACGATGGGTCCAGGCATCGCCGCGCGGCTTTCGCGCGGCAGCCTCGATGTCACGGCGTATGATGTTTCACAGGCGTCGGTCGAGCGTGCCCGCGGCATGCTCGATCTCGCCGGCGGCGTGCTCGATCGTCTCGACATCAAGGCGCCCGGGACAGGCGCCGGCAGCGTGCGATTCGTCGAGACGATCGCCGAGGCCGTCGATGGCGCCGAACTGGTGATCGAGAACGTGCCCGAGAATATCGACATCAAGGCGCAGACCTATCGTGACATCGATCCGCTGATCGGCCCGTCCGTCATCGTCGCGTCCGATACGTCGGGCATCCCGATCACCAAGCTGCAGGCGCATATTTCGCATCCCGAGCGGATGGTCGGCATGCACTGGTCGAACCCGCCGCACATCATTCCGATGATCGAAGTGATCGGCGGCGAAAAGACCGCACCTGAAACCGTGGCCACGATCCGCGACCTCATTCGCTCGATCGGCCTGCTGCCGGTGGTGGTGAAGAAGGACGTTCCGGGCTTCGTCGAGAACCGCGTGCTCTACGCGCTGCTGCGCGAGGCGGTCGACCTTGTCGAGCGCGGCGTCATCGAACCGGAAGATCTCGACACCTGCGTATCGTGGGGCATTGGCTACAAGATCGCCGTCATCGGCCCGATGGCGCTGCTCGATATGGCGGGGCTGGATATCTACAAATCCGTCTCGTCCTTCCTGAATGCCGATCTCTCCAACCGCGACGATGTCGCGCCGATGGTGCTGGAGAAGACGGCTGCGTTGAAGTTCGGCATCAAGTCGGGCGAGGGCATGTTTGCCTACACGCCCGAGCAGACAAAGGCGCTGCAAGGCGAACGGGCGCGCAAGCTCGTCGCGGTGCGGCGCATCCTGGAAGGCCGGGAGTAGCCAATGTCAAACGGTGCGCAGAGGGCAGGCCGGTTTGAGGAGTTCCACCGGTCGGCTGTTTGTGTGAAGGGCGCCTTCGCCATCAAGACGGCGCGGCTGCGGCCGACGAAAGCGCGCGGGGCGACAAGCGATGCGCATTGAAACCATCCGAGCCGCCGGCGACAGGCCGGCCCATATCCGCCATGACGATCTGATCTCCGCCAAAGGCGTTTCGGTGGTCATCGCCCGGCAGCTGATCCTCAGGAACATCGATCTTTCGGTGCCCAAGGGATCGTTCGTCTCCCTTATCGGCCCTTCCGGCTGCGGCAAGAGCACCTTGCTGAAGGTGCTGGCCGGACTGGTGCAGCCGACCCAGGGCAGCGTTTCGATCTCCGGGCTCGCACCGGTCGAGGCAGCGCGCAAGCGCATGATCGGCCTCGTCTTCCAGGACGCCAACCTGCTCCCCTGGAAAAACGCCGTCGACAATGCCTCGATGCTGCTCGGCATTGCCGACAAGTCGCTGTCGCGCTCGGAATTGCGGGCGCGCGGGCAGGAGATGCTGGAGCTGGTTGGGCTGGGCGATAGCGCCCACAAGCGGCCAAACGAGCTGTCGGGTGGCATGCGGCAGCGGGTCGCCATCGCACGAGCCCTGGCGCTCGATCCGGCGGTGCTGCTGATGGACGAACCGTTCGGCGCGCTCGACGCCATCACCCGCGATTCGATGGGGCAGTCGCTGCTGGAAATCTGGCAGCGTACCGGCAAGACGATCGTGCTCGTCACCCATTCCATCGACGAGGCCATCCATCTGTCGCGCCATGTGCACGTGCTGGGGATCAAGCCCGGGCGGATCACCGAGAGCCTCGACATTGCGCTGCCTTATCCACGCGACCTGTCGGTCAGCGAAGATCCGGAGTTCGTCAGGCTGGTGGTCCAGTTGCGAACCATGCTGCGCTCCAGCCATCAGCCGGGAGGCGCGTCTTGAGCGACCAACCCATCACGGACCTTCCCGAGCCGCGCCTCGCCTCCAGCTGGAGTGCGGCGACCGGCAGTTGGCTACCGGCGGTCACCCTGCTGCTGGTGACGATCGTGGCGTGGGAAGCCGCCGTGCGGATCTTTGCCATATCCGCCTTCATCATTCCCGCCCCGTCCGAGATCGCGAAGTCGCTGGTGGCGCAATGGGGCACGCTGATGCAAGCGACGCTGGTGACCGCGGGCGAGATCCTGTTCGGCTTCCTGGTCTCGGTCGTGGTCGGCATTGCCATTGCGCTGGTCATCGTGCGCTTCGACTGGCTGGGACGCGCGCTGTATCCACTGGTGGTGCTGTTCCAGAACGTGCCGAAAGTCGCGCTCGCGCCGATCTTCATCCTCTGGTTCGGCTATGGGCTGGCGCCCAAGATCGGCCTCATCCTGGTCATCGCCTTCTTCCCGGTGACACTGTCGATGCTGGCGGGCATGCAATCGGTCGACCGCTCGCTGCTGTCGCTGATGAATTCCGTCGGAGCCAGCCCGACGCAGATCCTGTTCAGGATCCGTGTTCCGCATTCGCTGCCGAACCTGATGGCCGGAACCAAGATCGCCGCCACGTTGAGCGTGATCGGCGCCATCGTCGGTGAGTTCGCCGGGGCGTCGGACGGTCTCGGCTACGTCATCCAGTTCGCTTCGACCCAGCTCGACACGGCGCTGGTCTTCGCAGCGCTGCTGCTCGTTTCCGTGCTTGGCATCGCCTTCTACTACGCCGCCGAAATCCTCGAACGCATCGTGGTGCCGTGGGCGCCGAAATTCAGCCAGTCCTAGGTCCGCTCGATCAACCAAATTCATAAAAGGGAACAAAAAATGCTGAGACGCTCACTTATCAAGGCCGCTACCTTCGCGGCGTTTGTTGCAGCACTCGGTTTTTCCAACGCTGCTCTGGCGGCGGACAAGGTCAACGTTCAGCTCGACTGGGTGGTGCGCGGCAATCACGCCATGTTTTTCGTCGGCAAGGAAAAAGGCTTCTTCGCCAAGAACGACATCGATGTGGCCGAGATCCGCAAGGGGTCCGGCTCGCCGGACGCGATGCGGCTGGTGGGCAATGAGAACGCGGATTTCGGCTTCGGCGATCTTCCCACGCTTGCCGTCGCACGGTCGCAGAATGTCCCGGTCGTGGCGCTGGCGGCCGTCAATCAGCACTCGCCGCTGGGGATCATTTCGCTGGCCAAGACGCTGAAGCTCACCAAGCCGTCCGACCTCAAGGGACTGACCATCGGCATTCATCCGGCTGGCTCCACCTACATCTTCTTCAAGGGCTTCCTGGCCGCCAATGGCCTGACCGAAAAGGACATGACGCTGAACAGCGTCTCGCCGCCTTATGAAAGCTATTTGCTGCTTGGCCGGGTTCAGACGGTCGTCGGCTATATCGATGCCGAGGTTCCCGAGCTGGAGGCTAAGGCCGGAGGCCCCGGCTCGCTCAGCATCATGATGGGGGCGGACCATGGGTGGAAAGCCTATGGCTCGGGCCTGTTCACCTCGCAGGCGATGATCAAGGACAAGCCGGACGTCGTGCGCCGCTTCGTCAAGGCGTACAGGGAGGCCTTCGACTATGTCGTGGCTCATCCGGAAGAGGCCGCCGAGATCACGGCCAAGGCAGCGCCCGGCTATGCGGACAAGAAGGACGTGCTGCTGGCGCAGATCAACGCCGACATCGCCTCGACATTCAGCAGCCCCGACACCAAGGAACACGGTCTCGGCTGGATGACGAAGACGCAGTGGGAGGAGACCCTAAAGACGCTGACGGACCAGGGCGTGCTCAAGGCGGCTCTGTCGGCGGACGACGTCTTCACCGACGCATTCCTGGCAAAAGAATAAGGGGCGCGCGGTGTTCGAACGGAAAGATCGATGAGCGCCTACCGGCAGACCAGGCTGTCCTGCGCGATGGCGCAGGACACATCACGCTCGCCTTTCGCCGCATCGGCGCGGTCGAGCGTGACCTGCACGCGGGTGGCATATGCCCGGCTCGCCAGACCGCACCACAGCCGCTCGACGGGCAGGTTCTCGCGCTTGTCGTTGAGGATCGTGAACGTGCCGGTCTTCGCATCGAACCAGAGCTCGACGCGGGTCTTCTTGCCCGGCTCGATCGTTGCGATCCCGGCTGAATACCAGTGGGCGAAGTCGGCGTTGCAGGAGAGGCCTTCGCTGCCCGCATTCGAAATCGTCAACGGAACCATGTCGAGCCCGTCAGTGCCGGTGCGGACGGTGACATGGTGCAACTCAACCGCGTTGGCGAAGGACGACAACGCCAGCATCACCGGAAGGGCATAACGGATCTTCACTTTGCCTGAGCTCCATATATAAATTTCGCAGGCAGTCTATCTCGCTTTCGCGCAATAACAATAAGAATGTTGATTGGTAAATCAAAACAGAGAGGGTAACATGTTAAAGATTCTCAAGAGCAGTGTAAGTGCAGTTATATTGAGCGGTGTCTTGATGAGCGGCGCGCTTGCCGGCGAGGTCAAGTCGATCGCCATCCTGACGCCCGAAGAAGGCACGGACTATGGCTGGAACCAGCAAGGCATCGACGCTGCCAAGGCGGCGGGCAAAGCCGCAGGTGTCGAAGTGGTCGTGGCCCAGGGTCTCGGCTATGGCGACGTTCGTCCGACCTTGCGGGAACTTGCCTCCGACGGCGCCAGCCTGCTGATCGCGCATGCCAGCGGCTACAACACCTCGGCGCCCGAAATCGCCAAGGAATTGAAAGTTCCGGTGGCGATCGTCGACACGCCAGCCGGCCTGGAGAAGGGCCTTGTCGCCGACTACACGCTGAGCGGCCACGAGGGTGCCTATCTCGCCGGCCGTCTCGCCGCCAAGGTGTCGCGTTCCAAGTCGGTCGGCATCGTCGTCTCGGGCGAACCGCCATCGTGGAATTCGCAGTCGGCGGCGTTCGCACAAGGCGTGAAGGCGGAAAACCCTGACGTCAAGATCACCTATGCGGTGATCGGCCCTGCCGCCTACAGCGACGCGGCCGGCGGCAAGCGCGTCACCGAAAGCGTGATCGCATCCGGTGCCGACATCATCTTCGGCCAGGGCAACGGTTCGAGCTTCGGCATGCTGCAGGCGGTCGAGACGACCAAGGCAGCCGATGGCGGGAAGGTCTATTTCATCGATGTCATCGGCGACAAGTCACCGATCGACAAGGGCTTCCTGCTGTCGTCGGTGGTGTGGAACATCGAGCCGGTTTATGCGGCAATGATTGCCGACCTGAAGGCCGACACGTTCGGCACCAAACACTATACGATCGGCCTCAAGGACGACTCGGTCAAGCTGCTGAAGACCGCTGCGATCCCGGACAATGTCTGGACGGAAATCCAGGCGCTGCGCGAGGACGTCATTTCCGGCAAGATCAAGGTCGAGCCGGTCTATGACGCGGCCGCCGTCAGGGCACTGATGACCAGCGTCGCCCAGTAAGGCGATCACGGTCAACTGCCGGAGGGGTGATCCGTTCACCCCTCCGGACGATTCCCGTTTTTTTTGGTGCTGGGCTTTCATGAGCGGTTTTTCTTCATCGTCCGTTGCCGGGCGCGACATCGTCGCGCTTGAAGGCGTGACCAAACGGTTCCCCGGCATCGTTGCCAATGACAGCGTCGACCTGTCGATCCGCCCGGGCGAAGTGCATGTGCTGCTGGGCGAGAACGGCGCTGGAAAATCGACATTGATCGGCATGTTGTCCGGCCTGCAGCAGCCGGACGAAGGACGCATACTGGTCGACGGCAAACCGACGCCGATCACCTCGCCGCGCCATGCGCTGGCACTCGGCATCGGCACCGTATTCCAGCACATGATGCTGGTGCCGACGCTGACGGTGGCGGAGAACCTTCTGCTTGGCGGGCCGTGGTGGCAGCGCCCCAGGACCGAGGAACTGGCGGCGCGCGTCGCCGAGATCACCGGCACGCTCGGCATCACCGTCAAGCTTCAAGCCAAGGTATCGGAGTTGTCGCTCGGTGAGCAGCAGCAGGTCGAGATCCTGCGCGCGATGCTGCGCAACAGCCGGCTGCTCATCCTTGACGAGTCCACCTCCATGCTGACGCCGAAAGGTATCGACGAACTGGGCGCGCTGATGCGCCGCCTTGTCGAGCAGGGCCTGGCGATCGTCTTCATCACCCACAAGCTCAAGGAGGCGGCTGCCTTCGGCGACCGCATCTCGGTGCTGAAGCTTGGCCGCAAGGTCGGAGAGATCCCGCCCGAGCGGTTTCGCACGCTGGGCGAACAGGAGATCGTCTCCGAGATCGTGGAATTGATGTTCGGCAAGCAGAAGGATGATCCGGAAGCCGTCGAGCGTCCGGTCCGCACTGCCCGAGCAGAAGCGGCCCCGCTGCTTCAGGTTACGGATCTGGCGGTAGCACCGACGGACAATGCACCGGGCCTGTCGTCGATCTCCTTCGACATCCGCCCGGGCGAGATCCTGGGCATAGCCGGCATCGACGGCAACGGCCAGAAGCAGCTGGCGGAAGCGCTGGCCGGCCAGCGTACAGCTGCCGGCGGCTCGGTGCGGCTGGAAGGCGCCGCCATCGAGACGCTGAGCGTCGGCGAGCGCCGCCGGCGCGGCCTTCGCTACCTGACCGACGACAGGCTGGGCGAGGGCACTGTCGGAACCTTCCCGGTGTCGATCAACTTCTTCCTCAAGCAGGTCGGCGCGGCCCCGTTCTGGCGCAACGGCGTCGAGCAACGCGCGGAGATCGACAAGCGCGCCGCCCAGCTCGTGCGCGAATATGACGTGCGTACGCCGAGCCTGAAGACGCCTGTCGCGCGGCTGTCCGGCGGCAACATCCAGAAGGTGCTTCTGGCGCGAGAACTGGCTGAGGGCGCCAAGGTGGTGATCTTCAACAAGCCGACCTATGGGCTCGATCTCGCCAACACATTGGCGTCGCGCCAGCGCATCCGCGACACGGCGGCGCGTGGCCTCGCCGTGCTGCTGATCTCCACCGACCTCGAGGAATTGCTTGGCATGTGCGACCGTATCGCCGTCATCGCCGACGGAGCTTTGGTAGGCACCGTCGAGAACGTAGACGACGCCCGCACCAAGGTCGGTCGCCTGATGATCGGACTTGCCGCATGAGCATCGACACCGCCCCCACGGTCAGTGCTACCGCACTCGATGCCACGAGCGGGGTGGCGACGCGCCGCGACATCCTGCATCGGCTGCTGATGACGCTCGGCCCGATCCTCATCGCTCTCGTCATAGCCGGCTGTATCCTGCTTGCCGTCGGCGTCGACCCGCTCGCCTATTATGGCTTCGTGCTGGAGAAGGGACTGTTCTCGCCGCTCGGCATCCAGCAGACGCTGACGCGCATGGCGCCGCTGCTGTTTCTTGCCGCCGGCCTGATCGTGGCCTTTCGCGCCGGCATGTGGAATCTCGGCGGCGACGGGCAGTTCCTGCTTGGCGCGGTGACGGCGGCTGCCAGCGCTCCCGTGTTCGTGCAGATCATGCCAGCCTGGCTGGCGCTGTTCTGCTCGTTCCTCGTCGCCATGGTGGTGGCGATGATCTGGTCGCTGGTGCCGGCCCTGCTGCGTGCCTATCAGGGCGTCAACGAGATCATCACCACGCTGATGATGACGTTCCTCGGCACTTCGCTCGCCAATGTGCTGGTCAAGCTGGCATTTCGCGATCCGGGAACGACCGTGCCGCAGACGCGCACGCTGCCGGTGGAGGACCGGTTGCCGCGCCTGTTCGAAACGACCATCACCAGTGGCCTGCTGCTTGGGCTGGCGGCGATCGTCATCGTGCATCTGGTGATGACACGCACGGCGTTCGGGCTGAAGCTGAGGATCGTCGGCGCCAATCCACGGGCGGCGGTTCACTCAGGGCTTGGCGTCCCCGGCCTGACGGTTGCCGTCTTTGCCATTTCGGCCGGGCTTGCCGGACTTGCCGGTGCCGTCGACATCATCGGCGTCCAGGGCAATGTCCGCGCCGACTGGAATCCCGCCTACGGGCTTGCCGTGATACCCGCCGTGTTTCTGGCCCGCATGAACGGCTTTGCAGCCATCGGTTTCGTGTTCCTGCTTTCGGTGCTTTCGATCGGCGGCGAGAGCGCGGCGCGCCGGCTCGGCGTGCCCAATCATTTCACGCTGGTGCTGGTTTCCATCGTGCTGATCGTGCTCGCGCTCGCCGAATATTTCGATCACCGATACAACCAGTCGCGGAGGGCCTAGGGCATGACCAGGCTGTTCAGCGAAGTCTTTCTCAGCGCGCTCCTGTTTGGCGCCGTCACCGCGGCGATCCCGCTGCTGCTGGCCGGGCTCGGCGAGCAGATCTCCGAGAAGGCGGGCGTGCTCAATATCGGCATCGAAGGCATGATGCTGGCCGGCGCCTATCTCGGCTTTGTCGGCGCTTTCTATTCCGGGTCGCTGTGGCTGGGCTTTCTCACCGGTGCCGTCGGGGGTGCTGCGGTGGCGCTTGTCATGGCGCTGCTTTGCGTGCGCATCGGGCTGAACCAGATCGTCATCGGCATCGCGCTGACCTTGGGGCTCGAGGGCCTGACGGCACTGCTCCACCATTTCCAGTTCTCACGCAGCTACCCGCGCCTGCCCGCGGCGGATGCGACCGTCATTCCGCTGCTTTCGGACATCCCGGTCATCGGGCCTGCATTCTTCAAGCATCATCTGATCGTCTATCTGGCGGTCGCGCTGGTTTTCGGCATGAGCTACCTCTATCGGCGCACGCAACTCGGCCTCAATTTGCAGGCGGCAGGCGACAAGCCGGCCGCGCTCGATGTCGCCGGCATCGATGTGGTGCGGACCCGCACCATCGCCGTGTTGACGACCGGAGCGCTGGCTGGGCTCGGCGGCGCCTATCTCGCCAATGTCGGGGCTGGGCTGTTCATTCCGTTCATCACCAATGGCGCGGGCTTTCTCGGCATCGTGCTGGCCATGCTGGCGCGCGGTCGCCCGATCTGGGTGCTGTTCGGCGCGTTGCTGTTCGGCGTCTGCCTGTCGCTGACGACGGCCATGCAGGTGGCCGGCATCAACATACCGACCGACATCATCCAGATGCTGCCGTTCCTGGCGGTGATGATCATGCTGGTGCTGTTCGGCCGGCGCGCGAGCCTGCCGGCGGCGCTCGGCATTCCATACGAGCGCGGCGCGCGCTGAGCACAATTCATGCGCGGACGGGACCCGCGCCAATAAAGGAGGCAAGAATGTCGGATACCAAGGTCTACCTGCTCGACGGCGGCTCGCTCGTTCTCGACGGCTATCATGTGTTCTGGAATCGCGGCCCTGGCGGTGAAGTGCGCTTCCCCGTCTATTCGATCCTGATCGAGCATGCCGAGGGTCGGTTCCTCATCGACACCGGCTACGACTACGATCATGTGATGAAGGTGCTGCCGTTCGAAAAGCCGATCCAGGAAAAGCACCAGACCATCCCCGGCGCCCTGGCGCTGCTCGGCCTTGAGCCAAAGGACATCGACGTCGTCGTCAACTCGCATTTCCACTTCGATCATTGCGGCGGCAACAAGTATTTTCCGCATGCCAAGAAGATCTGTCACCGGACCGAGGTGCCGCAGGCCTGCAATCCGCAGCCTTTCGAGCATCTCGGCTATTCCGACCTGAGCTTCTCGGCGGAAGCGGCGGAGGCCCGTGGCGCGACCGGCCAATTGCTGGCGGGCACGACACGCGCCAACTCGACCTTCGAGGGGGTCGATGGCGACATCGACCTCGCTAAGGGCGTCCGGCTGATCTCGACGCCCGGCCATTCGATCGGCCATTACAGCCTGCTGGTCGAGTTCCCCAAGCGCAAGCCGATCATGTTCACGATCGACGCGGCCTATACGCAGAAGAGCCTTGAAACGCTGTGCCAGGCGGCCTTCCACATCGATCCGGTGGCGGGCGTCAATTCGATGCGCAAGGTGAAGAAACTCGCCGAGGACCATGGCGCCGAGTTGATGTACTCGCACGACATGGACAACTTCAAGACCTACAGGACCGGCACGCAATTCTACGGCTGACCACCTGCAATCCGGAGACCAAGACGATGCGTTATCTCGAACATGCCGATCCGGTCATCACCCTGACCGCGGGGCCGGTGAACGCCTATCCTGAAGTGCTGCGCGGCCTCGGGCGCACGGTGCTCTACGACTACGACCCGGCGTTCCAGCTCTTCTACGAGGGTGTGGTCGACAAGGCGCAAAAGGCGATGCGGCTGTCGAACAAGCCGGTCATCCTGCATGGCGAGCCGGTGCTTGGCCTGGAGGCCGCCGCGGCCTCCCTGATCGCGCCCGACGACGTCGTGCTCAATCTTGCCTCCGGAGTTTACGGCAAGGGGTTCGGCTATTGGGCGAAGCGCTATTCGCCACATCTGCTTGAGATCGAGGTGCCCTACAACGAGGCGATCGACCCGCAGGCGGTTGCGGCAATGCTGAAGGCGCATCCGGAAATCACCGTCGTTTCCGTCTGCCATCACGACACGCCGTCCGGCACCATCAATCCGATCGACGCCATCGGCGCGCTGGTTTCGGCGCATGGCGGTTATCTCATCGTCGACGCCGTCTCGTCCTTTGGCGGGATGAAGACGCATCCCGAGGATTGCAAGGCCGATATCTATGTCACCGGCCCGAACAAATGCCTGGGCGCGCCTCCCGGCCTCACGATGATGGGTGTCAGCGAGCGGGCCTGGGCCAAGATGAAGGCCAATCCCCTGGCGCCGCGCGCGTCGATGCTCAGCATCGTCGACTGGGAGCATGCGTGGTCGCGGGACAAGCCGTTTCCATTCACGCCGTCGGTCTCGGAGATCAACGGGCTCGATGTCGCGCTCGACCTCTATCTCAATGAGGGACCGGAGGCGGTGTGGGCGCGCCACGCGCTCACCGCCAAGGCCATGCGCGCGGGTGTCGCCGCGATGGGCCTATCGATCTGGGCCGCCAGCGACAGCATCGCGTCGCCGACCACGACCGCCGTCCGCACGCCCGAAGGTGTCGACGAGAAGGCGCTTCGCCAGGCCGCGCGTGCCCGCTACGGCGTGGTGTTTTCGTCTGGCCGCGGCGAGACCTTGGGGAAGCTGACACGCATCGGCCATATGGGACCGACCGCGCAGCCGATCTACGCGATCGCGGCGCTGACGGCACTTGGCGGGGCCATGAACGCGGCCGGCCAGAAACTGGCGATCGGCAAAGGCATCGATGCGGCGCTGGCCGTGATCGACGCCGACGCCTGAACAGACATCATCAGATCACGGATTGAGGGAGCATTTTCATGACTGAACGGCTTGCGGGAAAGACGGCCCTGGTTACGGGCGCCGCGCAGGGTATCGGCAAGGCGATCGCAGCGCGGCTGGCCGCCGACGGGGCAACCGTCATCGTCAGCGACATCAATGCCGAAGGCGCCGGGGTGGCGGCCGCGACGATAGGCGGGAAGGCGAGGGCGATCGCCGCGGACATTTCCGATTCGGCATCCGTCAAGGCGCTCTTCGCCGAAATCCAGACCCTGACCGGAGGCATCGACATCCTGGTCAACAATGCCAGCATCGTGCCGTTCGTCGCCTGGGACGATGTCGATCTCGACCATTGGCGCAAGATCATCGACGTCAATTTGACCGGCACCTTCATCGTCAGCCGTGCCGGTACGGACCAGATGCGTGCGGCGGGGAAGGCCGGACGGGTGATCAGCATCGCATCCAACACCTTCTTTGCCGGCACGCCGAACATGGCGGCCTATGTCGCGGCCAAGGGTGGCGTCATCGGTTTCACCAGGGCGCTCGCCACCGAGCTTGGCAAATACAACATCACCGCCAATGCGGTAACGCCCGGCCTGATCGAGAGCGACGGCGTCAAGGCGAGCCCGCACAATGAGGCGTTCGGCTTCGTCGAGATGCTTCAGGCGATGAAAGGCAAAGGGCAGCCGGAACATATCGCCGACGTGGTTTCGTTCCTGGCCTCCGACGATGCGCGCTGGATTACCGGCCAGACGCTCAATGTCGACGCCGGGATGGTGCGCCACTAACCAAAAGCGCATTCCAAAAACGCTATGACCCTTCTGGGCGACCTGCATTTTTTGGGTCGCAACAGCGGGAGCGCGGCCGTGCCCGCAAGGCCGTGCCGCAAATAGCCAATCAAGGAAAAATCACGGTGGACTTCGGATTCGACACGTCGGTTTTCGACGGGCTGACGATTGCAATGCTGGTCGCTGGCTTGGCCATGACCGGAATGGCCTCCGGCGTGCTCGCCGGTCTGCTGGGAGTCGGCGGCGGCATCGTCATCGTCCCGGTGCTGTTCTGGGTGCTTAGCCTGTTCCACTTTTCGCCTGCTGTGATCAGCCATCTGGCGGTCGCGACCTCGCTCGCGGTCATCATCCCCACCTCGATCTCGTCGATGCGGTCGCACAACAGGCGCGGCAATGTCGATCGGCCTCTGCTCACTCTGTGGGGACCGGCCATTTTCGCCAGTGCCCTCGTCGGCGGCATCATGTCGAAATTCATCCCGGGCGCCGGCTTGCGGCTGGTCTTCGGCGTCGTCGGCCTGCTGGTGGCCGTCAACATGGCGCTGCCGAAGCACCTCGTGATCTCCGATCACCTGCCGCAAAGCGGCTGGATCAACCGCGCGATCGCTGCTGTGATCGGCTTTGTCTCTTCGCTGATGGGAATTGGCGGCGGCACGCTCTCGGTGCCGACGCTTTCCAGTTTTTCCTTTCCGGTGCATCGTGCCGTCGGCACATCGTCGGCGCTTGGCCTGCTTATCGCGCTTCCGGCAGTGGCCGGCTTCATCTGGTCGGGTCTTGAAATCGCCGGCAGGCCTCCGCTCAGCCTGGGTTACGTCAGCCTGCCGGCGGTTGCCATCATAGCGCCCATGAGCTTTCTGTTTGCACCGTTGGGCGCCAAGCTCGCCCACGCGCTCAACCCGCGCTACCTGAAACTCGCCTTTGCGTTCTTCCTGGCGATCACGGCCGGGCGAATGTTGCTGTCTTGAATTTCGTTGGGCGGCGTACGGCTATTTTTCCCGCATGGCCCGGCGGAAGTTCTGCGTGATTGGCTCGGCGAGATAAGAGAGCACGGTGCGAGCCCCCGTCCGGATCATCGTCTCGCTCGACATGCCGGGCAGCAGCTTGCGGCCCTCCAGCTTGCCGAGTTCGCTTTTGTCGATCACAACCGTCGCGGCGAAATAAGGTGCGCCGCTGCGTTCCTCAACCATGCGGTCAGCCGACACGATCTCCACGACGCCCTCGAGCGGCGGCAGGTTGTAGCGAGCGAACGCCGGGAAGCTGACGCGCGCGAGCTGTCCGGGTGCGATCGTCTCGACATCCTCCGGCTTGACCATGGCCTCGACCACGAGTTGTTGTCCGAGCGGCACGATCGTCATCAATGTCTCACCGGGTTTCACGACGCCGCCTGCCGTATGGACCTTCAGGTCCATGACGATGCCGTCAACCGGTGCGGCGACGTTGGTGCGGTCAAGCACGTCCTTGGCGGAGCGCTCCTGCTGTCCGAGGTCGAACAACTCCGCCTCGACCTTGCTCAACTCATCGACGGCCTGGTTCAGCCGCACTGTGTTGAGGTTCAGGATCTGCATATCAATCTCGGCCATGGCGCTTCCGGCACGGGCGATTGCGGCAATGTTGGTAGCGCGCTCCCCTTCGATCTCCCGCTGTTGGCGTCTGAGCAACAGGTTCCGTTCGCGGGTGGTCAGCCCTTTCTTGAGCAGCCCCTCAAGGTCTTTGCTTTCATCCTCGATTGCCTCGATCTGTTTGTCTTCGGTGACGATAAGCTGCTCCAGTCCCGTTATCTCTTCCTCGACCTGGTGACGGCGCTGGCCGAGAATTTCCCGCTCGTCCTTCAGATTGTGGTGCTTCGCGGCAAACACGTCACGCTGTGCGGCCACCGCGTCCTTCACGGCCGTGGCGGGGTCTGCGAGCAACGCCGGATTGAACTCGATCCCGGTCTTGCCGTCACGCTCGGCCCTGAGACGCGCGGCCAGCGCCTCACGCGTTGCTATCCGGTTCTGGATCAGGTCGAGCTGCGCCTTTGCCTGCGTGTCGTCGAGCCGGACGAGGACCTTGCCGGTCTTGACGATATCCCCGTTGGCGGCGTTCAACTCTGCGATGATGCCGCCCTCGAGGTGCTGGATGAGCTTGCGGTCGCCGGCCACCTTGATAACGCCCGGCGCCACGGCGGCGCTGTCCAACGGCGCCAGTGCCGCCCAGCCCCCGGCCACGCCGAAGAACAGGAACATGATCGCGAACCCGGTGCAGGTCACGCCGGTGAGACGCAGCGGCACCGGTTCCAGCAGCGAGGGCGGGGGAAGGGGTAGCGGCACGACGTTCAATCCGGGGGGGCGGCTCATGCTTCCTTGACCTCTTTGATTTCCTTGACCACTTCAAGGGCTGGCAACTGGGCCGCCTTGGGCAGATGGGCCACCTTGCTGACACGGTTGGCGAGTTCGTTGAAGACATGGTCGCGCGGCCCGAAGAGATCCTGCTGACCTCTGTTGAGCACCAGTATCTTGTCTATCTTGTCCAAAAGGTTGGGGCGGTGCGCGATCAGGATAACGGTTGTGTTCGTGGCCTTGGCCACGCCGAGAGCAGCAATCAATGCCTCCTCGCCCTCTCTGTCGAGGTTGGAATTGGGTTCGTCGAGGATAAGCAGCGCGGGGTCGCCGTAGAGTGCCCGCGCCAGCCCGATGCGCTGGCGCTGCCCGCCTGACAGGACGGCGCCGGATTCGCCGATCTCGGTGGCGTAACCCTTCGGCAGTCCCTTGATCAGTTCGTGGACTCCTGCCAACTGCGCGGCCTCGACCACTTTGTTGAAGACCGCCGGGTTGAGCGTCGCGAAGCGGCAAATATTTTCGGACACGGTGCCGGCGAAGAGTTCGATGTCCTGCGGTAGGTAGCCGACATGACGGCCACGGTCTTCCGCCGCCCATTGGGCAACATCCGTTCCGTCCAGCAAGGCGCGCCCCGCGGACGGGCGCCAGGCACCGGCGAGTATGCGCGCCAGGCTCGTCTTGCCAGCCCCGCTCGGACCGATCAACGCCATCGCTTCACCCGGCTCGAGGCGGAAGTTGATGCCTTTCAGGATATGTTCGCCACCCTGTCGGGCAAGCACAATGTTCTCGGCCTCGAACCTGCCTTTCGGTCGTGGTAGCGGCAGAACCGGTGTGGATTCCCGGTGCTGTCCGGCGACAGCGGTGAGACGCCGATAGGCGGCACGCGCTCCGAGCGTCGCCTTCCATGTGCCGATGGCTTGCTCGACCGGTGACAATGCGCGGCCCATCAGGATCGAGGCGGAGATCATGATACCGGGCGAGGCCTCGTTGCGAAGTACCAGATAGGCGCCGAGGCCGAGTATCGCCATTTGCAGGGCCAGCCGGTGACAACGCGCGATAGCCGCGATGGCCCCACCCCGGTTGGCGGCAAGAACTTGTCCTTTGTTCGCCTCGTCCTGCTGTGCCTTCCAGCCCTCCAACAGGGGCTTCAGCATGCCCATGGCCTGGACGACCTCGGCGTTGCGGATTGCAGCCTCGGCCTGCACATATGCCCGCGACTGCGCACCCGCAGCCTCGGTCAAGGGCTTTCGCGTGACGTATTCGTTGAGCAGCGCCAAAGCGAACAGGACGATCCCGCCGCCGAGCGCCAGCCATCCAAGCCATGGGTGCATGACAAAAATGGCAGCGAAAAACAGCGGCGCCCAAGGAGCGTCGAGGATCGGGAAGACGCTCGGGCTGGTGCAAAAATTCCGCACCTGGTCCAGATCGCGCAATGGACGGGCGTTGGCCTGGCCGGGCGCCGAGGCGGCGTATTCCACCGATGCAGTCAGCAGAACCGGTCCCAGCCGCGCATTCATCCAGGAACCGACCTTGGCCAGAAGACGCCCGCGTATTACTTCCAACCCGGCGAGCGTCCCGAGCGCGGCCGCCGCCATCAGCGAAAGCATCACCAGCGTCTCCAGGCTATGGCTGCCGAGCACGCGGTGGTAGACTTGGAGCATGTAAAGCGCCCCGGTCAGCATCAGCACGTTGATGCCTCCGCTGAACCAGATCAGCGGCCGAATGGCGCGTTTGACCTCTTTCATGACTACCTGCAGGGCAGGGGGCTGTTGCTTGGTTTTCATCGCTATTTCTCTGGTGTGCGGAGTGACATCCGGCGCAAGGGATTGCAGTTAGTCCAGCCATAAGTTGCTATGGTGAGTGCCATCGAGATTCCCCCCTTTTTGAACGCATAAAGAAAAGGGGATCCCCCCAGATGCCCTACCCGAGTGCATCCCCCGAGTGCATCCGCTGGCGCGCTGACGCGCTGAACTGCGGCCTTTGATCCTCGATTGTGTCGCCGCCGACGAGGAGGCGTCCATTCCCGGTTCGATAGTATTGAGATCAATGTCCGCACCTGATCGAACGATATATACCTTTCGATAGATCAGGCCGGCGCAGGCGCTGCGGCGGGTATCACGGCCGATGCCATCACGCGGCTTTCCGGCCCCTTTGCCAGCTTCATGTCGATGCCAGTTGAAAGTGCTGGTGTCAGAGGAGGCCCGTTCCTGGACGCGCAGCGCCTTTGCCATGCGCCATCCAGGCCAGCTCCGCCCGGCTGCCGAGGTGCAGCTTTCGTAAACGTGGTATAGGTGCAACGTCGTCGATCTGCTCAACCAGCTCAAGACCGAGTGTCGCGCCGACTATCTCACTCGCCTCGGCTTCGTCGTCCTCGATGAACTCGGATCGTCTCACGCATCACTGTGAGATCATCGAGACTGTCAATGAGTGCGGGCGCTTCAAGAACCGCGCCTGATCACCCAACACGGCCAAGCTCATCCGCGCTCGCCGGGCTGCGCAACCCGATAAGCTCCGGCGATCGCTAAGCGACGTGCCCTACATAGAGGGCGACGCCGATCGGGCCAAGGCTTTTGACACGTATGGTTTGCTCCGGCGCGGGTATTCACTACGGCGCTTCTCCGCCAAGTCAATATTCCCATTTATACTGTCGACGGCGACCCTATCGAAAACGATATATATCGTTCGATATAGGTCAGAATACTACCAGACGGAAAGTTGACTTGCCATCCTTAGGCTGCGCCAAATTGACCCCTGAGCATCTGGGGTTTGTTAGCATTTCAAGTGGCATCTCAAGTGATGGCGGACGGGCAATCGTAGCTTTCTACGCCTCCGGAACTTACGCCCGTCAAGGCGTGCTCTGTTCCGGTTCTCGAAATCCACCATTTTCGGCGCGCCCTGACCTAATTCCAACTGACCCTGGAACAGCTCGATCACAATTGGGAGGAAGATTATGACTACGATTACCGCCACCAATCTCGTTCTCGACGAGCAGATCGGCTTACAGACCGTCACCGATGATAATGATGTCCTCCTCGACCAGACGCTGAGCGACGCGCTCATCGCTCTCGGCGTGCTTGGAATCAGTCCTACCGACCCCGCGACAGGCTTCCCGCAGGTGGCCGTCAACACCGCCCTCCTTGACACAACCGGAGCGACCGATCTGGCGCTGTCGATCCCCGCTGACGGCACGTCGAGCGGCCTCTTTACCGTCGACGGTGTGGAAATCTTCCTCTACAACCAAGACGGCATCATTTATGGGCGCGAGGCCGACGGGAATGGTGACGCCGATCCCGCTGGCGCCTTGGCGTTCGCGGTTGCGCTTGACGAGACTGACCTGTCATCGGCGCAGATTTACCTCATTCAATACGAACCGCTGCAGCACAACGTTCCTGGTGATCCTCCTGTCATTGACGATGACGACATCCTGTCATTTGCCCAGGGCAAGATCACACTGGATGTAACGACCACCGAACTTGTAACGACGTTTCAGGTGCTGGACTTCGCGTCGATCCCGTCAGGTAGCCCACAGGAGACACTCACGGTTGCGACAGCCGATCTCACTGACAATCACAGCGCCAAGTTTGATGGCATCATCTTCCCGGCAGGTGCAGTCACTGATCCGACGACCATCAACAAGAACCCCGGAACCAATGATGATCTGAATCCCGACGCCGTCGGCTTCGGTGTGAAGGGAGGCCAAGCCTCTCAGATGAATCAAAATGAGGGCTTCTTCGTCCAAGACGCGGCCTGGACTTCTGCCACTCCGGATGCGAACGAGATCGGCGGCATCAGGTTCGACGTCCAGGGCATAGGCGGTGTGAAGAGCGTTAACATCGAGTGGTGGACTATCGATAATGGGGTGATAGTTGAGCATGGCACTGACACAGTAACTTTACCTTCCGGCAGCGCCGTCTTTGAGAATTATACCATCGAGTCGGCGGATAGCGTCGATCAAATCTACGTTCGATTTACCTACGACACGAAGCAGAGCACCTCCGGTGTGCGCGTTGAGAACCTTGAAGTCGCGTTCCCATCATCGAGCGAGGTGACGGTCGTCAACCACGAGGATCTCGGGACGCACCTCGTGTTCGAGGATGCCGGGCCGACGTTCGACGGCATCACTGGTGATGCAACGCCGTTCCAGGTCGGATTGGCCGCCAATCAACAGGACACAGGGACGTTCGACCTTACTCCCGGAGCCGACGGCTCACACGTCACCATCACCCAATATACCGATCTCGGTGGCGCTGACATCGAGGAGATTCTCACCAACGACGGAACCACGCTGACGTACCGCGACGTGGCCACCGATACGGATCTTTACCAACTGAACGTGACCGACTCGGGATACACCTTCGACGTGCTCTTCACACCCCAGGGTGAGCAGTCCGACCTCAACTTCAATGCGGTCAAGTCGGGCGGTCCCCAGGAGACCTTGACAGTACCCACGGTGGATAACACCGGCAGCATCGTCTTTGACGGCCTGATCTTCAACGCTACGCCCGCAGCGGACGCGACCGAGGCAGCCTTTGTGCCGTTCAACACCACTCCACTGGGAGGCCCGACTGTAGCGGCTGACGACCTTAACCCCGATGCAGTTGGTTTCGGCGTGAAAGGCGGTCAGGCTTCGCAGATCAATAACAACGAGGGCTTCACCTTCTCCACTGCGGACGGGTCTGACATCAACAATCTAACCTTCGCGGTCGCAGGAATTGGAAACATCAACGCCATCACCGTAGAATCGTGGCTTTACGACGATGGCGGCAATCTGATCGATCACACCATCGAAAACGTTACTGGCTTGCGCTCGGGCAATCAGACCGTGACCATCGATGACGATGGTGGGCAAGCCTTCGACACGGCCTACGTTCAGTTCCACGTCGGCGGTGCCAACTCGGGTGTTCGCATCCTCGACTTCTCGACGAGCATCGAGGGCCCAGTTGACGATCAGCCGTTCGAATTCACTCTGGCAAACACCGACCTCGACGGGGATGCTGCTACGCAAACACTGAGCATCCTCGCAAGCCAGGACTTCATCGTTTGATGACGTTCTCGCAGCCTTCATTAGCTTCAACGCAGGCGATCCGGCCCCCTTCGAGGGGCCGGATGTTCAAGACACCAAGGCTCTGGACTCAAACCAGGCGACATGCAAAGCGGCGGCTTGCGGTGTATGCTGTGGCGGCTTTCCGACAACCAGCCTGTTTGGCTGAAGGAACCGGAGGAGGGGAGAGCCAGCAACCGCCAAGCCAATCTGAAATGCCCCGGTTATCAGGCGGGTCGGACCGAGAGCAGGCTGTCGCAATCGTCGAGAACAGAGGGTGTCACGGCCGATGCCATCGCGCGGCTTTCCGGCCCGCTGCCGGCCTCACGTCGATGCCCGTAAAAAGTGCTGCTTTCAGAGGAGGCCCGTTCCTGGGGGGGCGAGGCCTTTGCCGTGCGTCATCCAGGCCAGTTCCGTCCGGCCGCCGAGGTGCAGCTTCTCGTAGACGTGATGCAGGTGCATCTTCACCGTGCCTTCGGATAAATGCAGCCGCTGCGCGATGGTCTTGTTACGCAACCCGCGCGAGACGAGATCGGCGATCTCGGTCTCCCGCCCGGTCAGCCGGGACATTGACTGCGGCTGCGACCCGGGCATCAGCAGTTGCTGGACAATCTTGTTGTCGATCCACTTCTTGCCCGCCGCCACCGCATTCACGCATTCGATGAGAAAGCGATGGCTGATGCCGTCCAGAAACAGGCCGTCGACGTCGAGCGTCTGTATCTCCTTGACATCGAGCCTGCCGGTTGGCTGCACGATGAAGATGATGCCGAGAGCGCTGTTGCCAGCCTTCAGCCGTGAGGAGAGACCTGATGTCTGCTGGTCCGCGAGATCCACGCCCACGATGACGATATCAGGCTGATGGCGCTCCACATGAGCGAGAACGTCCACAGGGCGGCGACACTGGGCGACAACATCGTGCCCAGCCTTCTGCAACACCCACTCCAGACCGGCGAGATACACCCCCCGCGGGTCGGCGACAACCAAAGTCGACATACCAACACCGTCCGAAAAAAACGCAACGAACTTGGTTAAACACCCGTTAAATCAGGAAACCAGAGCCCAGGCAGATTGTCAAGGAATAGCTAATATGCATGTTGCTATAATGACAATCCGCCGTCTGCCAGGCGGATCGGCGCCGTAAAAAGCCAACCTATGATATGCCTGTCACTTTCAAGGTTCTAACGTCCCTTGCCGCGCGGCCCAGTCGTACGGGTACAGGCAGTAAAAATAGCCGGTGCGTTCGGTTGCGATGTATTTCAGATGCGTGCCATTGGGCAGCCAGACGATGTCGCCAGGGCGGCATTCGTGGCGGCCGTCATCCAGTTCGATCGTCAGCGTGCCTTCATGGATGAACAGCACCTCGTCATAGGTCACGGTCCAGTCGATCGAGGCGTTCTCCAGATACTCGATGCCACCGCCCATGGTCCGGCTGATCTCGGCATTGATCACGCGCGCGATCGACGACGTTCCGGTCGGCGTGACTGATGGCTTCAGAGTCAACTCGCTGTGCTTGAAAATCTTGGCCTTGGACATCGTCATCCTTTCTTTGCGCGAAGATTGGCTTTGGAGGGAGTGACGCCGGACGGAGCCATCCCGGCGAGCCATCTCGTCACCGGATCCAGCTTGCGCCCGGCATGTTCGAGATCGTCGCGCCGACGCACCGCGCCACGGACGAAATGCGCACCGACGAAGCGAAAGGGTTCGGGCGTGAAACCGCGCGCCACCGGACGCACCAGCGCCGAATGCGTCAGTTCCGATTCGCCGTCAGTCAGCAGGCCGGTGAGGATCTCGCCGCCGATATAAGCCATTGTCGTGCCATTGCCGGAAAAGCCGTAGCCGTAGACGACATCGCGGTTAGCGGGCAAAGCGCCGAACAGCGGCACGCCGCTGACCGTCCGGTCGATCGGGCCGTTCCACGATGTCTCGAGCGGGAAATCGGCGAGCGCTGGGTGGCCATCCCGCAGCGCGCGACGCATTTCGGCGACCCGTGGCGACAGGCCATGGAAACGCTGGTCGACGATGCCGCCGAAGCCAATGACGCCACCGCTGACGCCGACGGACAGCCGACCATCGCGCGTCGGAGACCAACCGCCAACGAAGACGCGGGAATCGATCATCAGCGGCGCCCGGCGGTAGCCGACCTTGTCGAGAAGGTCTGGAATGGGCTGTGACATGGCGTCGTCGCTGGAGATGTTGAAGATCGCAGGGGCCAGTTCCGGAATCGCGCCGGACCAGGCATTCATGGCAAGCACGACCTTGCCGCAGGACACAGTTCCTTTCGCCGTTTCCACCGTGAGCTTGCCACGTCGTGAAAACCGCTTCATCGGCGACTTTTCATAGATCCGAACGCCGCGGTTCAGCGCTGCACGACGCAGGCCGCGCACCAGGAACCCTGGATGCACAGTTGCCGACGAAGCGTCGAACGCACCGCCAAGGTGGCTCGTCGTACCGGCCATCGCCGCGATCTCAGGGCGCGAAACTCGCCGCGCCGGAACGTAGCCATGCGCTGCCAGCTTGTTTAACGCGTCGTCCCAGGCGCCAAGCTGTGCTTCGCACGTAGCGCCCCAGATCCAGCCGATGCGATCGAACCAGGCGTCGATTGCCTCGGCCTTGCAGAAAGCCTCGATGCCGCCGATCGCGGCTTCGGATGCCTTGATGATCGAAAGCGCGTCGTTTCCGTCGCGTAGCGCGGCAAGCGCGCTGTATTTGGTCCATGCCGAAAGCACCATTCCGGAATTGCGGCCGCTCGGGCCACCACCACAAATGTCGCGCTCTACAATGACAACATCGAAGCCTGGATTGTGCTGCTTGAGGCGAATGGCGGTCCACAGTCCGAGATACCCGCCGCCAACGATGCAGATGTCGGCCTGCGTTGTCTCTTCGAGCGGAGGCGCAAGGTCCGGGTCCTCGGGCAATGCCTGCCGCAGCCAATGGCTCCGCCAGCGGATGTCTTTTTCCGGCAACTGCATCACGATGCGCCTGCCGCGGACAGGCGGCGCTCCACCAGCCTGACCCAAAGACTGGCGCCCATCGGCAGGATAGCGTCGTTAAAATCGTAATTGGTGTCGTGCGCGGCGGCCTGGTGCGCGTCGTCCGCCTGGCCAAGCAAGAAATAGCAGCCCGGCCGCTGTTCCAACATGTAGCAGAAATCTTCAGAACCCATCTCGGGAGGCGGATCGACGACGAGACGTTCCGAGCCCATCACCTCGTTCGCAATCGCGATCATCGCGTCGGCTTGCGCCGGAGTGTTGATCGTCGGCGCGAAGGGCGTTTCGTAGCGAATATCGACGCTGGCGCCAAAAGCTTCAGCCTCGTTTTTCGCGATGCGGCGGATTGCCGTCTCCAGCGTCTTTTGAACCTGATGGTCGAAGGTGCGCACGGTGCCGGTCAGAAACGCCGCATCGGGGATGGTGTTGAAGGCTTCGCCGGCGCGCAGGCTGCCAACGGTGACGATTGCCGGAGAGTGCACATCGGTCAGGCGTCCGGGCAGGGCTTCTATCGCCAGCAGGATGCGCGCGGCGCTGGGAAGTGGATTGATCGCAAGATGCGGCATCGCCGCATGGCCGCCCCTTCCATGCACGACGATCTCGAAGCGATCGGCCGCCGCTGCCACCGTCTCATGGTGGACGGCGATCTCGCCCAGCGGCCGTTCGCAATTGTGCAGCGCGTAGACTTCATCGCAGGGGAAACGCTCGAAAAGGCCCTCATTCAGCATGGCGAGTGCCCCACCTCGGCCCTCCTCGGCCGGCTGGAAAATGAAATGCACGGTGCCGGCGAAGTCGGGCGAGCGGGCAAGCGCCGAGGCTGCGCCGAGCAGCATCGTCGTGTGACCGTCATGGCCGCAGCCATGCATCCTCCCGGGAATGCGGGACGCATGCGGCAGCGGCCGCGCCTCGGTCATCGGCAGGGCGTCCATGTCGGCTCGGATGCCAAGCCCGCGACCAGCGCCGAGCCTGCCCCTGAGCGTACCCACGACGCCTGTCCGACCGACGCCTTCGATCGTCTCGATGCCCCACGAGCGCAGTTTGTCCGCCACGAAACGCGCCGTCTCGAACTCTTCGAAGCCGAGTTCTGGATTGGCATGCAGATGCCGCCGCCAGGCCGTCATCTCTGTCTCCAACTGCTGCACCGATGGAACCAGTCTCATGCCGATGCCCTTGCGCGGAGAGTTTGCGAGCGGCTCTGAAGGATGGCGATGACACCAAGCAGGGTCGCCGAGAAGGCGATCAGCAGCACAGCGACGGCCGCGATAGCAGGGCTGATGGACTCGCGAACCCCGGAGAATATCATGCGAGGCAAGGTTCGCTCCGCGCCTGTCGAGAGGAAACTTGCGACGACGACTTCGTCGAAAGAGATGATGAAGGCGATGATGGCCCCTGTAATGACGCCCGGCGCTATCAGCGGCAGCACTACCTTGAAGAATGTGCGCATGGTGCCGGCGCCGAGCGATGCCGCCGCGCGAACCAATGTCCGGTCGAAGGTCGAAAGGCTGGCGACGACAGTCGTCAGCATCACAGGCACGGCCATCGCCGTATGCACCAGAATGATCGATAGCTTGTTGCCGACGAGTCCCAGTGTGGCGAAGAATGAAAAGGCCGCGACGCCGACGATGACAACCGGCGTCACCAAGGGCGCGGCGATGACCGCGTAGAGGATCCGTTTGCCGGCAAAATTGCCCCAGGCGAGTCCGATCGCCGCAGGTATGCCGAGCAGCAACGCCAGAACCGTGGTGGATATCCCGATGACGATCGAGTTCCACAGCGCGTTCGGCCAACGCTGGTCGACCCACAGTTCGGCATACCAGCGCAGCGACCAGCCCGGCGTCGGAAATGCCAGCGAATTGCTCGAGGTCAGCGACATAGGGATCACGATCAGCAGGGGTAGGATGATGAACGCCAGCAACGTCGCCGCATAGGCATACATCAGCCACTTCCGGAAGCGGTCGGCGCTCATGCGACATGCGCCTTGCGGCGGAAGAGGACGGACGCCGTCCAGAACAGCAACGCAAACAGGACGAGGATCATCAGCAGTTGCAGCGAAAGCGCTGCACCCATGCCCCAGTTCAGTGTGCTGTTCGTGTAGAAAGCTATGTAGCTGGAGATCATCTGGTCGGTCGGCCCGCCGACAAGCGTCGGGGTGATGTAATAGCCGAGAGCGAAGACAAAAACGATCGCCCCGCCAGACAGGATTCCTGGCAGGATCAACGGCAACTGCACGCGGCGCCATGCCGTGAGCCACGGCGCACCCAGCGAAAGTGCCGCGCGCATGTAGGTGGTCGGAACCCGCCGCATGACAGCGACGACGGAGAGCACCATCATGGGCAGCAGAACCTGAACCATCGCCAAATAGAGCGAAAAGCGTGTGTAAATGAGATTGAGCGGCTCGCTGACGATGCCGAGGCCAAGCAGCGTGGAATTCACGGGTCCGTTCTTCTGCAGCACGATAATCCAGATGACGGTGCGCACCAGCAGCGATGTCCAGAGCGGAAACAGGATCAGCGCGAACATGAGCTTCGACCAGGCCGGCGGCGCGCTGACAATTGCCTGCGCCAGCGGCACGGCGAGCACCGCGCAGATGACGGTCACCACGATGCTGATCCAGATCGTGCGCAGCAGCGCGTCGACGAAGATGGCGCGGTCGGCGGAAACGGCTTCGATCGAATTGTCCGCGCCTCGCTTCAGGTCCAGGCTCGCAAGCAGATAATAGTCCGTTCGCGCGCTTTGTTGACGCGCGATGACCTGCCAGAGATCGATGTCTTTCCAGCCGGCCTGTTTGGAGAGCACCTCGTCGCGCACGGGACGCATAGTCAGCTTGCCGTCGGCCGCATCCTTTGCCGTCTTGATGACGAGGAAACGGCTGCCGACGACGCGCTGGTTCACGAGTTGCGCCAGGACGCCTTCCTTCCCGGCGCGCCGCGCGTCGGCCAGGTCCTCGACGAGTGCTGCAAAGACGGGTTCGCCAGGCAGGCCGCTATCTGCTTTCCAGCCCGCCAGAGCGGCAATTGTACGCGGCAGGTTGTTCGAGAAATCCGAGTTGTCGACGGCCAGAGCGAGGAAGCGCGCCACCGGCCACAGAAACAGAATGACGACGAACAGGATAAGCGGGGCCGTCAACAGGGCGAGCATGCCGCCCCGTTGACGCCGCTTCATAGCCGGCTTTGCCCCGACCAACATGCCTAGGTTACTTCGCGAGCCAGGCCTTGAAGCGTTCTTCCAGTGCTTCCTTGTGCTCGGTCCAGAAGTCGTTGTCATAGGAGGCGCCGTACTGAAGGTGCTCCGGCGACGTCGGCAGGTTGGCCTTCCAATTCGCGGGAATGAGGTCGGCGGCTTCCTTGCGGCCGGTGCCATAGGCATAGAGTTTCGAGAAGCCGGCCTGGTTTTCAGGGATGGAGAACCACTTGAGGAGATCCAGCCCGGCCTGCTGGTGCGGCGCGCCCTTCACCACCGCCCAGTAGTCGGTGCCATAGAAGAAGCCAGCGTCCCATGCGATCGTATAGGGCTTCTTCTCGTTGATGGCTTCGTTGGTGATGCGCGCATTGAACCCGTCGCTGAGAGCCACTTCACCACTGTCGAGGTTCTGGATGCCCTGCGTCGTTGTGGACCACCAGACGACGTGCGCCTTGATCTTGTCGAGCATGGCGAAAGCCCGGTCGACGCCTTCTGGCGTGCCCAGCACCTTGTACATGTCCTCGCGCTTAACGCCGTCGGCCATCAGCGCGTTTTCCAGCGTGAACTGCGCCTGCTGGTAGAGGCCGCGCTTTCCCGGAAATTTCTCGACGTTCCAAAAATCCGCCCAGCTCTTCGGCGCGGCGTCGCCCTTGTAGACATCTGTGTTATAGGCAAGGACCGTGGCCCAGGTATCAGACGCGACGCCGCATTCGTGCAGGGTGCCCGGCAAATAATTGGCCGCGTCGCCTGTGATTTCTGGCGTCAGCGGAACGAACAGGCCTTCGGCGCAGCCGACTTCCATGGCGGGCGCTTCGACCGAGACGACGTCATAAGTGATGTTGCCCGCCTGCACCTGGGCACGCACCTTGGCGACCTCGCCGCCCCATTCTTCCATGACGATCGGAACGCCCGTCTTTTCGGTGTACTTGTCCCAGACCCCATCCTTGTAGGCCTTATCCCATGTACCACCCCAGCCGACCACTGTGACGGGTTCGGCCGCGGACACGGCAAAAGTCGAGGTCGCGAGGCAGATCGCGGCGGCAGATACGGTTTGCAGATAAGTCCTCATTGCAGTTCCCCTTTCTTTTTCGTTGTATATTTGATCAAATTTCAAGCGCAAAATTGGTTGATTAGCAACAGGAATTTGCGATACGGTGCAAAAAAGTGAAAAAGCCAAAGGGATTTGATCGAATGCTGCAAGGCACCAGAGACGTACGCGCCAATGTCAGTCTCGCTGCTGTTCTGGACGAGGCCCGACAGCGTTTCGCTGACGCCAACCCGAACAGCCTGGCGCGGCAGAACGAGGCCGCGGCATCGTTGCCGGGCGGCAATACGAGGGCTGTTCTATGGTATCCGCCATTCCCCGTATCGTTTGTTTCCGGCGAAGGCTGCAGGGTGACCGATCTGGACGGGCACATCTATGTCGACCTGGTCTCGGAATACAGTGCCGGTTTTTACGGTCATTCCGACAAGGCGATTTCGGCGGCCCTGGTGAACGTCATAGAGGGCGGCATCATGCTGGGTGCGCCCAACCGCTACGAAGCGCGCCTGGCTGCCGCGGTGGTTGACCGCTTTCCGGCCATCGAGCGCGTTCGCTTTTGCAATTCCGGCACTGAAGCCAACATCATGGCTATTTCGGCGGCTCGCGCCATCACGCAGCGCTCGAAGATACTCGCATTCCGCGAGGGCTACCACGGTGGTGTACTCACCTTTGCGCATGGCGGCTCGCCACTCAATCTACCGTTCCCCTTTGTCTTCGCCGACTACAACGATAGTGCAGGCGCCGTGGCGCTCATAAAGGAACAGGGCGACGAGCTTGCCGCGGTGATCGTCGAGCCGATGATGGGCGGCGGCGGCTGCATCCCGGCGACGCGTGAGTTCCTGGAAGCGCTGCGCGCGGCGACGAAGGAGACCGGGGCGCTGCTGATTTTCGACGAGGTCATGACTTCGCGCCTCGACTACCGCGCGCTCCACGGGGCGCATGGGATTTTTCCCGATTTCGTGACGCTCGGCAAGTATATCGGCGGCGGCGCCAGTTTTGGCGCATTCGGTGGACGCGCCGACCTCGTCGATCGCTTCGATCCGGCTTTGCCCGGTTCGTTCTCGCATGGCGGGACGTTCAACAACAATATTCTCAGCATGGCTGCTGGCTTCACCGGTCTGACCCAGGTGCTGACGCAAGAGGCGAGCCGCGCGATCAATGCGCGCGGCGACCGCCTGCGTGAAGCGATGAACGTTTCCCTTGAAAGGCGTGGCGTCGAGGGCATCGTCATCGGGCGAGGGTCGTTGATGAACCTGCATTTCGTCAGGGGGCCGGTGGATACTCCGGCGCGGCTCGACGATGCCGATCCTTCGGTGATTGCGCTTTGGCATATCGAGATGCTGTTGCGAGGGTACTACGTGACGCCGCGCGGCATGCTGGCGTTGTCACTGCCATCTGGCGACGCCGAACTCGACGGCTTCGCCTGCGCATTCGACGATTTCCTGTCGAGCAACCTCAAAATACTGCCGCGCCGGACAAACTGATGCTTGATCGCAAGGATGCCAGTGCCGGCTCGGCCGCGCAAAAGACAGCTCATGTTCGTGTACATACGGGCTTGAAGGAAGCACTGATGAACGGTGACTTCCTGCCCGGCCAAAGACTGGTCGTGCGACAGCTTGCCGAACAGTACCGGACCAGCGCCATGCCGGTGCGCGAGGCCTTGCGGCAACTCGTCAGCGACGAGGCGATGTTCGACCACCCAAATCGGGGCGTCATCGTCCCCGAGGCCACGGTGGCGCGTATTTCGGATCTGGTGCGTGTGCGCTGCAGCGTCGAAGGAACGGCGGCCGAGTGGGCCGCGACGACCATCACGCCCGAAGAACTCGATGAATTGGCGAAGCTGAACGGGCTGATGCGCGAATGCGTCGAGAGCAATGTCATGGCTAGCTATCTCGGCTTGAACAGGCGCTTCCATTTCACGATGTACCATGCCGCGCGGTCACCTCTCATCCAGCAAATCATCGAGAAATTGTGGCTGCAAGCAGGACCGTTCTTGAACATCGTCCGCTCGGACGTGACCTACGGCCTGGGCCTGGACCATCATGACGAAATGCTCGCGGCGCTGCGTCGCGCCGATGGCGCGGCTGCGCGCAAGGCGCTGGTGGCCGACCTGCGCGAGGCCGCCGACATCATTCTTCGCGCCGCCGCGGCGGCTGAGGCTCAGCCTGCGCGCAAACGCCCGGCTTCGGCACGCCGTGATCCCAAGGCGCAGGCGCGGTGATGGGCGGATCCCCGCGTGGCCCGGTTCATGTCGAGTTTCGTGGCGTCAGCAAGCGCTACGGGCAGACGGTCCAGGCGGTGCGTCAGCTCGACCTGGAAATCATGCGCGGCGAATTCCTGACGCTGCTGGGGCCTTCCGGGTCTGGCAAGACGACGGCGTTGATGATGCTTGCGGGGTTCGAAGATACTACCGAGGGCGAAATCCTCATTGACGGTCAGCGCATCGACAACGTTCCCGCCAATCGTCGCGGCATCGGCATGGTGTTCCAGAACTACGCGCTTTTCCCGCACATGACGGTCGCCGAAAACCTGGCTTTCCCGCTCGAGGTCCGCAAACTTGGCCGCGACGAGGTGACGCGACGTGTCAGGAACGTTCTCGACATGGTCCAGTTGCCCGAATTCGGCAACCGGCGTCCGGCGCAGCTTTCGGGTGGGCAGCAACAACGCGTCGCGGTTGCCCGCGCCCTGATCTTCGAACCGAATCTTGTCCTGATGGACGAACCGCTCGGCGCCCTCGACAAGCAATTGCGCGAGCAGATGCAGTTCGAAATCAAGGATATCCATGCCCGGCTTGGCGTCACGTTCGTTTATGTGACACACGACCAGACCGAGGCGCTGACCATGTCGGACCGGATCGCGGTGTTCAGCGCCGGCCGCATCGAGCAGCTTTCGACACCACGCGAACTGTATGAGCGTCCGACGGGCAGCTTTGTGGCGAGCTTCATCGGCGAGAACAACCGCATGTCCGGCACGGTGGTTGCCGGCGGTGAAAACGGTGGCGTGGCCGTCCGTCTCGACGATGGCGATCTGGTGTTGAACGCCATTTCCGCTGGCGCGACGCCCCCTGCGGGCGCCAGGGTGACGCTGTCGATCAGGCCCGAGCGCATGTCCTTATTGCACGATGGCTCCACCGCCCTCAACGTGATTGCGGCAACCGTCGTTCAGTCCGTCTATGTCGGGGATCACATCCGGCTCGTCGCTGTGACGGCGGGCGGCCTGAAATTCATTGTCAAGCTTGCCGCATCGTCGTCTCGGTCCGAACTCAATGCGGGCGAGGCGGTTCGATTGGGCTGTGGTCGTGAGGATTGCCTCGCGCTCGATAGATAACAACAAAAGGCAGACAAGGGAGAGTTCAACCATGAAGAAATCGCCGAAAGTCGTCATAACCTGTGCGGTCACCGGCTCGATCCACACGCCGACGATGAGCCCGTATCTGCCGATAACGCCGTCCGAGATCGTCGACGCCGCTGTCGGAGCAGCCGAAGCCGGAGCGTCGGTGATCCATCTGCATGCCCGCGATCCGGAGACCGGCAAGCCTACCCCTGATCCAAAGCTGTTTATGGATTTCCTGCCGCGCATCAAGCAGCAGACCGACGCCGTGATGAACATTTCCACCGGCGGCGGGCTGAAGATGACCCTCGAAGAGCGCCTTGAAGCCGCGCACGCTTCGAAGCCGGAACTCTGCTCGCTCAATATGGGATCTATGAATTTCGCCCTGCACCACATCGCGCCGAAATACACCGACTGGAAGTACGACTGGGAGAAGGGCTACCTGGAAGACACAAAGAAGGGCATCGTCTCCAACACGTTCGAGCAGATCGAGCGTATCATCGTCGAAGTCGGCCAGGCCTACGGCACGAAGTTCGAGTTCGAGTGCTACGATGTCAGTCACCTCTACACGCTTGCGCACTTTCTAGACCGCAAGCTGCTGAAGCCGCCGCTTTTCGTCCAGACGATCTTCGGGCTGCTGGGCGGAATCGGCGCCGACCCAGAAGACATGATGCACATGCGCAGGACGGCTGATCGGCTGTTCGGAGACGACTATCTCTGGTCGATCCTTGCCGCGGGCAAGCACCAGATAAATCTCTGCACGATGGGCGCGATCATGGGCGGCAATGTACGGGTCGGTTTGGAAGACAGCCTCTATGTCGCCAAGGGCACGCTCGCTAAGAGCAATGCCGAACAGGTTGCCAAGATAAAGCGCATTCTCAACGAGTTATCGCTCGAAATCGCGACGCCCGACGAAGCCCGTCAACTGCTGGATCTCAAGGGCGCAAACGAGGTCGGGTTTTGACGCCCGGCATCGAAACCTATGTCGGCGTCGTGCATCCTTGGATGTGCGACGCGATGGGCCATCTCAACGTTCGTCATTATGTGGCCATGTTTGATGACGCCAGTTTCCAGTTGCTGGGCAGGATTGCCGATCCTCGTTTGACGCCGACCCTCGGCTGGGCGGATGTGAGGATGGAGATCGACTACGTGCATGAAACCGCGGTGGGAACTCTGGTCACCGTTCGCAGCGTTATAGAAAAGCTTGGGAAATCGTCGCTGACTTATCTGCATGAAATGCGCGGTACGCTGGACGGAGTCCTGCATGCGCGCATGCGCACTGTAACCGTGCGCTTCGATCTTCAAGCGCGGAGCAAGATCGAGATCGAAGGCGAAGCCCGGCAGGCGAGCGCGAAACTCCCGAGGGGTGAAGCCGATACGCGTGGGTGACGGCGAGAATGTCTGGTGACGGCATCGTTAGCCGCATTGGCGTCACTGAGCGAGATGCTGTAGGTCGCTGAAGGCTTCTACTAGGAAGGTCAGATATAGCCGCTATCGCACAGGACACCGCATTGGGCAGCCCGCCACAATCGGCCATTGCGTACGATAGTGGGGTTTGAAGTGGTAGCGGGAGAGGGACTTGAACCCCCGACCCCAGGATTATGATTCCCGTGCTCTAACCAACTGAGCTACCCCGCCAGGGCGGCGAAAGGCCCGAAATCCGCCTCAAATCGAAAGGCATGTCGGAGGCGTTCGCCAAGGTCGCGCGGATATAAGGTTGGGAGGGTGAGCCTGTCAAGCTTCGAAGCAACCGGCTTGCCGGCTTATCGTCATTATCGAAAAGCTTTGCCGTGCGGACATTTGGTTGCCGCCGCCGGGGTTGAGTTCGAAGGGGCACGTCGCTATGTCTCGGCCAAGAGTTTTTAGAGTTTGAAACAGATGAAGCCGCGCATAGCAGTCCTCGGTTGCGGATACTGGGGCAGCAACCACATCCGCACTCTCAAGGCGCTCGGCGCGCTGCACGCGGTCTCCGATACCAACCGGGCTCGGGCAGAAGGCTTCGCCAGCGAGCAGGACTGCCTGGCGATCGAGCCGGACCAGTTGTTCGTGCGTGACGATATCGACGCCATCGTCATGGCGCTGCCGCCGCAATTCCATGCCGACCTTGCCGTGCGTGCCGTCGCGGCCGGCAAGGACGTGCTGGTGGAAAAGCCGATCGCGCTGACGGTTGCCGACGCCGAGCGCGCGGTGCGGGCGGCCAAGGACAATGGCCGCGTCTTCATGGTCGGCCATGTCCTGCGCTTCCACCCCGCTTTCGAGACGCTGAAAGGGCTCATCGACAAGGGCGAACTCGGCGAAGTGCGCTACATCCACTCGCACCGCCTCGGCCTCGGCAAGTTCCACACCGAGAACGATGCGCTGTGGGACCTGGCCCCGCACGATTTGTCGATGATCCTGGCGATCACCGGCACCGAGCCGATCGAGGTGCGCGGCGAGGGCGCCGCGCTGCTCGACAGTCTCAGCGATTTCGCCCATCTGCACATGCGCTTTCCGAACGGCCTGCGCAGCCATCTCTTCACCTCGCGGCTCAACCCCTATCGCGAGCGGCGGCTCACCGTGGTCGGCACCAAGGCGATGGCGGTGTTCGACGATGTCGAGCCATGGGAACGCAAGCTTGCCGTCTACCGCCACGCGGTGTGGCAGGACAGCGGCCAATGGGCCTTCACCACCAATGAGCCGTCCTATGTCGCGGTTGCCCAGGGCATGCCGCTGACACGCGAGCTGGAGCATTTCATCCAGTGCATCGAGACGCGTGCCGAACCGCGTACCAGCGGCGAGGAAGCGATCAGGGTGCTGCGCATCCTGACCGCCGGCACGGTCACCCACACCAAGTCGAATTCCTGAAGCGCGGATTATTCGGCGGGTATCTTATTCGGCAGGTATCTTATTCGGCAGGAATCTGGGCCGGCCTGGCGGCAAGCCGGGTCAGCATCGCCTCGGCCTCGGCGCCACGCTCCGAACGCTCGATGAAGCCGCCGCCGAACACGCGAGCTTCGTTGCCGTCATCGGAGTAGAGCACGCAGGCCTGGCCCGGCGCGATGCCGGATTCGCCGTCGACCAGTTCCACCCATGTGGCACCGGCACGATGATGCAGCACGGCCGGGCGCGGCGGCCGCGTCGAGCGGACCTTGGCGAACAGCTCAAGGCCGCCTGCAGGGACGTCTGTGAGCGGTCCGTCGCCCAGCCAGTTCATATTGCGCAGATAGATCTTGTGCGTCTCCAGCGCCTCGCGCGGGCCGACCACGACGCGAGCGCGGTCGGCATCGAGATGGACGACGTAAAGCGGCTCGCCGGAAGCGATGCCGATGCCACGGCGCTGGCCGATCGTGTAGCACAGGATGCCCTCATGGCGGCCGAGCACGCGGCCGTCGATGTGGACGATGTCGCCCGGATTGGCGGCGGTCGGCTTCAGCTTGGCGATGATGTCGGAATACTTGCCCTGCGGCACGAAGCAGATGTCCTGACTGTCCTGCTTGGCGGCAACCGCCAGCCCCATCTCCTCGGCAATGGCGCGAACCTGAGGCTTCGGCAGGCCGCCAAGGGGAAAGCGCAGATAATCGATCTGTGCCTGCGTGGTGGCGAACAGGAAATAACTCTGGTCACGGTCGGCGTCGACCGGCCTGTAGAGCGCGCGGTGGGCGCCGTTGGCGCCGGAACGGATGTAGTGGCCGGTGGCCAGCGCGTCGGCGCCGAGCTCCTTGGCGGTGGCCAGGAGGTCGGCGAACTTCACCGTCTGATTGCAGGAAACGCACGGGATCGGCGTCTCGCCGGCGACGTAGCTCTCGGCGAAGGGATCGATGACCGCCTTGCGGAAGCGTTCCTCGTAGTCGAGCACATAATGGGGGATGCCGAGCGTCTCGGAGACACGGCGGGCATCGTCGATGTCCTGCCCGGCGCAGCATGAGCCGGCGCGGTGCGTCGCCGCGCCGTGGTCGTAGAGCTGCAAGGTGACGCCGACGACGTCGTAGCCCTCACGTTTCAGCAGGCCGGCGACGACAGAGGAATCGACACCGCCCGACATGGCGACGACGATGCGGGTGTTTTCGGGACGTCCGGGAAGATCGAGACTGTTCATGATGCTTTCGTTCTGCACGGCGCCTCAATGCCAATGTCGAGAATATAGGTCAAGCTTTACCGGCGCGCCAGCGTGCAGGGCGATTCACCGGTTGCGTCCGATCTCCGCCAGGGGATGCATTTTCCCCGGCAAATCAGGGTTTGCGGGCAGATGTTTCAAATGCCGGCGAAAAGACTAACGCGGCGTTCATGATCCTTACCTAGTCATTAGGGTCTGCTTAGGCAATTTTTAAAGCTGTGGCGGTAACGTGGCGGGGATTGGGTCTTTGAGTTTTTTGTAGAGAGTACGATGACCGATCTGGTTAGACCGAGAGTCAAATATGTTATCGGGCCTGACGGCAGCCCTCTTACGATTGCCGATCTGCCGCCGACCAATACACGTCGCTGGGTTATCCGGCGTAAGGCGGAAGTGGTTGCGGCCGTGCGCGGCGGGCTTTTGAGCCTGGACGAGGCATGCCAACGCTACAAGCTCACCACCGAGGAATTCCTGTCCTGGCAGGCGTCGATCGACGAATATGGCCTTGCCGGGCTGCGCACGACACGCATCCAGCAATACCGGCACTGACCATCGCGAATTTAGACGAAGGGCGCGGCTAACCCCGCGCCCTTCTGTTTTTCACCGCTCCCGCTCAGAGCGACAGCACAACCTTGCCGATCGGCTTGGTGGCGAGGAAGGCGTGAGCGGCCCCCGCCTGGTCCAGCGGGAAGCTCTTCGCCACATGGACGGCAAGCTTGTTGGCATCGATCAACCGAGCCAGTTCCAGCAGGCCCTCACTGTCGGGCACGACGGACATACGCTCGACCCGAATGTCTCGCGCGCCGGCCTGGGCCCTTGTGTTGTCGCTGACATCGAGCAATGACACCAGCACGCCGCCACGCTTGAGCACCTTCAGCGAGCGTTGGGCGTGGTCGCCGCCCATTGGATCCAGCACCAGATCGATGTCGCGGACCTGATCGGTGAAATCGCCCTTGGTGTAGTCGATGACTTCGTCGGCGCCCAGTTTGCGGACGAAATCGAGCTTGCCCGGGCTGGCCGTGGCGACGACGTAGGCGCTGCGCGCCTTGGCGATCTGCACCGCCAGATGACCGACGCCGCCGGCTCCCGCATGCACCAATACGCGCCGATCCGATTTCAGTCGGCCGTGACGAACAAGCCCTTGCCAGGCGGTGAGGCCGGCCAGCGGCAAGGCGCCCGTCTGGAGGTGGTCCGCGCCCTTCGGCTTCAGTGCGATTTGATCGGCAGGCACGGCAGCCAGCTCGGCATAGGCCGCCGCCTGCTTGGGGAAGCGCGGCATGCCGAACACCTCGTCGCCGATCTTGAAGCCGGTGACGCCGGGGCCGAGTGCTTCGACAGTTCCCGAGATGTCCCAACCCAGGATGAAGGGCGGCTCGCCGAGCAAGGGGTAGTAGCCGGCACGGACGGTCGCCGTCGACCGGATTGATGCCTGCGGCCTTGACGCGAACCAGCACTTCGCCGGCCTCTGGCGTGGGATCCGGCTGATCGGCGATGACAAGGACGTCGGGTCCGCCGACGGATTTCTGGATAACGGCACGCATTGAGATGTCTCCTGCTCGGTTGATGCCACTATCATTTGGATAGTAATAGTCTCTTGTCCAGTATGTACCTTCCTGATATATACGCACCCCATGGATAGTGAAGATGATTGCGGTTTCGGCTATGATGCGTTCCGGCGGACGTGTCCTTCGCACACCGTGCTGGAGATGCTGGCCAGCAAATGGGTCTATCTGGTGGTTTGCGCGCTGCGCAAAGGCCGGCTGCGCAATGGCGAGCTCGCCCGCAAGCTCGAAGGCATCACGCCGAAGATGCTGACGCAGACGCTGCGGGTGCTCGAGCGCGACGGCCTGGTGCGGCGCGAGATCTTCCCGGTCATTCCGCCGCGCGTCGAATATGAATTGACCGAGCTCGGCCAGAACCTGGCGGGACTGCTTACCCAGATCAGGTCATGGGCGGAGCAGCATGCGCCGGATATCAAGGATGCCCGTGCAAGGGCAATTGCCGAGAGTGAAGGGGATTGGGCCGCGTAGGGCGGATTCATTTTTCCCGCCGGAGCCGCAAGCCGCGACAATGCGCCAGCCTGATGGCGGGCGTTGGCGCGGCAAACCGCCAGGTCTTAGCCGATCATGGCGCTGCGGCCACCGACTTCCGCTTCGCGGATCTTCGTGTCGCGCGATTCCAGCATTTCCGCCTTGGAAAGCTCCGCTTCAGCTTCGCCGAGTAATGATTCGGCGGCGCTTCGCTGCTGCGCGAGGTCGCTTTGGGAATTCCTGAGGTTGTCGCGGCGCAGGCGAGCCGCCTTGGCGAAGGTTGGATAGGCGAAATGGTTGATGTCGGTGATGCCGGCCTTCTTTTCCTCGGCGGTGATCTGAAGCTCCAGTTCGACGGCCATGCGTTCGAACTCGGCGATCATCATGTCGAGCTGCAGCAGCTGCCGCCGCTTCTCATTCACCTGAAACTGTTTCAGCCGAACGAGGTTTTCACGTGACTTCATGATTCGGTACTCCCGGAAACGCACACCCGCATCTATCGTCCAAACCACCTGGAAACGCCCAGGCCGCACCCGTGTCCACCGCCTTTCCCCGAACTATGGGAAACAAAACCCTAAAGTTTTTTGCCGACGGTAACCATTCGTTTACGGGCATTGTTAATCATACGGGTCAGGACTTAAGGCCGGGTAAAAATTCCGGCCACCGATGCGGAAGCGACGTCGATGAGTCCCTGGAGTCGCTTAGTCCAGGTTGTTAATGTGTTGCATTAGGAATTTGGTTCTGAGATTCGTTATTAGATTCAAGAGGGTGTAGAAAGAGGTTAAAAAATCTGGTACCGTCATCGACGGGAAATTAGGATTTGTTAACCATTCAATGGCAGCCTCTGCACAAGGCAACCACTGCTCCGGGTCCGGACGGGTCGTGAAATGGTCCGGCAGCAGAAAAGGGGAATGAAATGCGTGTTCTGCTGATAGAAGATGACAGTGCAACCGCACAAAGCATCGAACTGATGCTGAAATCGGAAAGTTTCAACGTCTACACGACCGATCTCGGTGAAGAGGGCGTCGATCTAGGCAAGCTCTACGACTACGATATCATTCTTCTCGATCTCAACCTGCCTGACATGTCGGGCTACGAGGTCTTGAGAACGCTTCGCCTTTCCAAGGTCAAGACACCTATTCTCATCCTCTCCGGCATGGCCGGCATCGAGGACAAGGTGCGCGGCCTCGGCTTCGGCGCGGACGACTACATGACCAAGCCGTTCCACAAGGATGAGCTGGTTGCCCGCATTCATGCCATCGTGCGGCGCTCCAAGGGCCACGCCCAGTCGGTCATCACCACCGGCGACCTGGTGGTCAACCTCGATGCCAAGACCGTCGAAGTCGGCGGCCAGCGCGTGCACCTGACCGGCAAGGAATACCAGATGCTGGAGTTGCTTTCGCTGCGCAAAGGCACCACGCTGACCAAGGAAATGTTCCTCAACCACCTCTATGGCGGCATGGACGAGCCTGAGTTGAAGATCATCGACGTCTTCATCTGCAAGCTGCGCAAAAAGCTCGACGCGGCATCAGGCGGTCAGAACTACATCGAAACGGTCTGGGGACGCGGCTATGTGCTGCGCGAACCGGAAGACATTCGCGTCAGCGCCTGAGCGACGAATCGTTCGAATCTTTTCAATAGAAAACCCGGCTTCGGCCGGGTTTTTGCATGATGGGCTGGTAACACTCTGTTTTTGGGCTTCCGAGCAGACAACCGTCACGCACTTTTTCTGGAATTGCTCAAGGATGCCGAATCAGGTGCGCTCTTCAAGGTGCGAAAGCGCTCGAGCAGCTGCGGGCGGTTGAATGGCTTCAAGAGATAGCCCTGGGCGCCGGCGCGCTTGGCCCGCATGATCGAAGCAATATCGAGCTCGACCAGGGAAATCAGGATCTGCGGCCTTATCGGGCTCTCCATGGCGCGGACGCGGCGGATGAGATCGACCGCCGGTACGTCGGGCAAGGCGCCATCGACGACGATGATGTCGGGCATGTCGGCGGCGCACATCTCCAGCGCGTCAAGTCCGCTGGCAGCCTCGATGACAATCATTTCGGAGCCGCCCAGGATGCGTTTTGCAACCTTCCTGATGACGCTTGAATCGTCGACGAACATGCAGCGTTTCATTTCCGGGTCCTCTTTGCCTTCTGGCAGTCCGGTAGCGTCGGGGGCATCCAGGGCGGACCATAGGCCAATCTGGTAAAGAAGCCGAAAAGGCGTTAGGTAAAATTTTTACAAAGATGGGCAGGTGCCTGCTTTTATTCGCGAATGCTTTGGCACTGCCTGGACGAACAGATGCCTCCCAAGTCGATGAGCTGGAATTACAGATTTCAGTGTAGAAATACTTCGCTTTATCGGCTGCGCAATCAGGCCGCAGAAAGCACGATTTCTTCCGGCGTCGCGTGGATCGATATCGTCATGCCGGCTTCGCGCGCCAGAAGCAGCGTGTAGTAGGGCTGCACGGAATGCGCGTCGATCGGTTCCTCCGGCTTGTGGCCGGAATGCAGTTCGAGGAACTTCGGCGGCACACGCAGCATCGGGCCAGCCGACGCAAGCGCGAAACGCGGTTCGGTCTCAAGATTTTCCAGCGTCACGGAAAGCTTGCCGCCGCGCGGAATGGCGGCATTGGCGACGAGGATCAGGTTGAGCAGCAGCTTGACCTTGTTCTTGGGCAGCAACGCGCGGGGCCCGTTCCAGGTCAGTTCCGGCTTTTCGTTCTTGAGGAAGGCGATGGCGACCGCTTCGGCATCGCCGGTATCGATCAACATGCCGGCCGAGCCGGCGGCACCGAAGGCGATGCGGGCGAACTGCAGGCGGGCCGAAGCGTTGCGGGCGCTCTGGCGGATCAGCTTCATGGCGTCCTCGTCGGCGCCGCCTTCATCAAGCAATTCGAGCCCGTTGTTGATCGCGCCGACCGGCGAGATGATGTCGTGGCAGACCCGACTGCACAAAAGCGCTGCCAGATCGGGTGCGGAAAGGGTGAACAGATCGGCCATCGGCGAAAAATCCCTGCAAAATCTCACAACTCGTGGCCGGGCGATCGATCGTCGCCTGCCACACGAATCACGCACTCTCTCCTCGGGCTTTCTGAATACACAGCGCCCGTGCGTGCAGCAACAAATCCAAATTGTGGTTGTGGCAAATGGCGTGTTCACGCAGGCTGCCGGCCCCACTTGAGCGACCCCAAACAGCCTTCGAACCGCCATGTTCATGTGTGAGCTTAATGGTTGAAAAAGGATTACGGCATAGTTTGCCCTAACAGTTACCCTTAACGGCCGGCTAAAAGAGCCGTACGGGGTGCGAGGCGTCGGCGAAGGTGCTCCCTGACGGAGATTGGAAGCATGTTTTCCCGATACTACGACCGGAGCTTTCTCCGTGTCTTCTCAATGGCGGTCACGCTCCTGGGCGTTCTCGTCTTCTCGACTTCAGCCCTGCGGGCCCAGGAATACACCGCTCAGGAGATTGTCGATTCCGGTCACAAATTTTTTGGCGCGACATCGGGCGGGCTCGCCACGGTGATCGAGAAGATTTTTGCCTCCTACGGCCTGCCCAACGGCTATCTGCTGGGCGAAGAAGGCTCGGGTGCGCTGATCGGTGGCCTGACCTATGGCGAAGGCACGCTCTACACCAAGAATGCCGGCGACCACAAAGTGTTCTGGCAAGGCCCGTCACTCGGCTGGGATTTCGGCGGCGAGGGGTCGCGGGTGATGATGCTGGTCTACAATCTCGACGATGTGGGCAGCCTCTACAACCGCTATGGCGGCGTCGCCGGTTCGGCCTATGTGGTGGCTGGCGTCGGCTTCAACGTGCTGAAGAACAACAATGTGATTTTGGTGCCGATCCGCACCGGTGTCGGTGCCCGGCTTGGCGTCAATCTCGGCTATCTGAAGCTTACCGAGCGCGCCACCTGGAATCCGTTCTAAGCTGAAGTCCTTGGCTGTCGTTGCCCAAAACCGGGACCGCTTTTGGGTCGACATGCATTAAACTCGTGGCGTTGCGGCAAACCCTTGCCGCAACGCTGGATTTCCGCCATGTCAACGTGGCACAGTCAAGCGCTCTATGCGCTTTTGGTTTATCTGGTTTGATGCTTACCGGCCACAACGGGTAGTCACTTGGTCCAGTCGGTCCTGTTCTTCGTCCTCGGCTTTCTCTGCGCTGGCTTTCTGGCGCTCATGGTGGCTCCGGCCATATGGCGTCGTGCGGTCGCGCTTACACGCAGACGCGTCGAATCCTCGATCCCTCTGACGCAAACCGAGATCCAGGCGGACAAGGATCGCATCCGCGCCGAATACGCTATGACGACGCGCCGCCTGGAAATCGGCGTCAAGGCGTTGCGAGAGAAGGCGGCCGAACAACTCGTCGAGATCAATCGCGGTCGCGAGGCCATAAAGGGCCTGGCGGTCGAGCGGACGGACAAGAACCAGGCGCTGACCGAGCTGGGCGCGAAGAACGAAGCGCTGCGTCAACGAGAGGGCGAGTTGCAGCAGCTTTCGGAGCGGCTGAAGGAAACCGAGCGCAAGCTGGAAAAGCGCGCAGTTGAGCTGGAAAAGCTGGAGCGCATGTATGACGACGCCAGTTTTTCCTCGAGCAGCCGGCAGATCGAGCTCGTGGCGCGAGAGTCCGAAATGCAGAAGCTCGCCAGTGACATTGCGATGCTGCGCGGCCAGCGCAAGGAAGCCGACAGGCGCGGCCAGGAAATCGTGGCTGAAAGCAAGGCCGCGCGGGAGGCCCTGAAAGCCGAGAAGAAAAGGACCGCCGAGCTCGACAAGAAGGTCGAGCGGCTGCTGGCCACACTTGCCGATCGCGAAGACAAACTCGACCGCCGCGAAAAGGAACTGGCACGCATGCGCGAAAGATCGAAATCCGAAGACAGCGCGCCAGCCTTGCGGCTGGTCGGCAAGGGCGGCGATGTCGCGGGGAGCGATGATTTCGACAAGGCAATCGCCAAGCTCGACAGTGACCGTGAGCAGCTCGAGGCGAGGCTGGCGGCGCTGGCGCGAGAGAACAAGCGGCTGAAGGCGGATCTCACCGCACTGGCAGTGTCCAAGGCCACGGACAGCAGCTCCGCCTTGCGCGAGCAGATGAACGAACTGGCGGCGGAGGTCGTCCATCTGACGGCCAAGCTCGAGGGGCCTGGTTCGCCGATCGCCAAGGCATTGGCGGTACCGTCGGACGCCCGCTCCGGCAACGATGACCGCAGTCTTGCCGACCGCGTGCGCGCGCTGCAGAAGGCTGACGCGACAAGCTGAATCAGGCTTCTTTAGAGTATTTCACCGTTTCACGGAAACGGCGAAATGCCCTAACTCTTTGCTTTGACGCAATTCTGGACGGAAAACCGCTTCACACTTTTCCTAGAATTGCTCTAGCCGAAAAATGATGCAGCGCGATGGCTGAAGCCGCGGCGACATTCAGGCTGTCGAAGCCTTCCGCCATGGTAATCCGCACGTTGCGCAGGCTTGCGAGCAGGTTGTCCGGCAAGCCTTCGCCCTCGGTGCCGAGATAGAGCGCCAGGCGCTTACTGCGCTGCGCATCGCGGATGTCGGTCTTCCCGCGTGGCGACAGCGCGAATTGTTCGAAGCCACGTCGGGCGAGCATCGTTGTGAAGCCGGCGGTGTCGGAGAACGATGCGAAGGGGATTTTGAGCGCGGCGCCGACCGAAACGCGGATCGCCTTGCGATAGAGCGGGTCGCAGCATGTCGCATCCAGCAGAACCGCGTCAGCGCCAAAGGCGGCGGCATTGCGGAAGATCGAGCCCACATTGTCATGGTTGGCGATACCGACGAGCACTACGACGAGCGCCCGAGGCGGCAAGCCATCGAGCAGGTCTTCGGCCGGCTGCGGCTCTCCCTTGCGGCCAATGGCCAGGATGCCGCGATGCATATGAAATCCGGCGATAGCGTCCATCACCGCGCTGGTGGCGACATAGACCGGGAGGTCGGCGGGCGCCTTGCTCAGGATGTTGTCGAGACCTGCCAGCCGGTTTTCCAGGACCAGGATCGATTCGGCGGCAAAGCGCCCGGTCGAGAGCAGCAGGTCGAGCACCACCTTGCCTTCGGCGACGAAGCGGCCTTGCCGGCCGGCGAGGTCACGCTCGCGAATGTCGAGATAGGCAGCGACGCGCGGATCTTGCGGGTCGTCGATGCGAATGGGATCCATGCATTCCTCGCGACCGTCGCATCGGCCCGAAAATCCGGACCGCTTCCCGGCGCTCATCTTGTTTGGAAAGCACGATGCGACAATTCGGGACAATCAGCCAGCTTTGTGCGCCCCGGATGGGCGCATGTCGCTCTGAAATCACCGGCGAGATCGGCGGTTATGTGGTCAGGTTCCAGCACGGCGCAAACGGTGCGCCATCTGGGAGAGGTCATCCTTGCCGCTGCCGAAAATGCCGTCCAGCATGACAAGCAGTTCTCGCACGGCGTCGGATTTGCAGGAGTAGTAGATCATCTGCCGGTCGCGGCGGGTCTCGACCAGGTCGAGCGCCCGCAACTTGGCGAGGTGCTGGGACAGGGCGGATTGGCTGAGCATCACCTTCTCAGCAATGGCTCCAACCGACATTTCACCTTCGGCGAGATAGCTCATGATCAACAGTCGCTTCTCATTGCCCATCAGCATGAGAAACTCTGCCGCCGATTCGGCGTTCACGATTAGCTTTGTCGAGACCATCGATCCCCCATGCTTCCTGTTCATCCCGACGCCATGGGGGCAATGGCGTCTGATTCCATAAATTCACTTGTCGATCGGCGCTGGCGATTCAGCGTCACCAAAAGGTAGAGCATTTCACTTAAATCTCAAGTGTTGCTTTTGATCCAGCATAATTAAGTCTCAGTCCCGGCGTCGGCCATGGCTCGGCCGGCCTTGGCCATATCGACCAGAACGTGCCGCAATTCGCCTGCCGCCGCCAAAGGGTGTGGGTAAAAGACCCGGCAAACATCGTCGCCCGACACCAGATCCATGCCATCGGCATCGAATCCGGCAACACGCCAGCCGTTTCCGGACGCTTTGGCGAAATGCTGTGCGTAAACGGCGATTGCGTCGAGATGGTCGGCGTTCATGTGGTCGATGGCGGATTGTTCGCGCGCCGCGAGTTCCTCGACGACCGGTCCGCTGGCGAGCAAATCCGATCGATCGAGCTGATAGGCCTTGCCGAAGCCGCCGTTGAGGCTGGCGCGTTGCGGACCGAGGCGAAAGATCGAAAAGTCGCCGAGACCGGCGTAAAGATTCGCCCTGGGATTGTGATTGAGATAACGGCGCTGGGTGCGGGCGTGTTCGGCTGATCCGCGCTCAAGCCGTGCCGCCTGGCAGATCAATGTCAGGCGCGGGTGCGCCAGCGGGTCGCCCTTGCCCGGTTCGCCGAGCAACAGGGAACAGCGCGGATCGGCAAGCAGAGCGCCGGTGTGCGCCGAAAGCATCGAAACCAGGATCAGCGGCGCACCGTCGATGTCGGTGGCCACGCCGACCCTGCTGGCCAGCGGCGAGCCGGTTTGCGGTTCGATCACCGCCAGGGCGCCAAAGCGGGCGCTGCGCAGAAGCGTCTTCGCCAGCCGGATCGCTTCGGCGTCCGTCTCGCGGATCACATCCTTTTTCGGCTCGTCCAAGGCAGCACCACAGTAAGTTGATCTTTATGCTCTAGTTATCGGTCAGCAAGCCGGATTTGACAAGGTCGTCGATCTCGGCTTTCGCAAAGCCGAAACGTGCCAGAATTGCCGATGGCGACAAATCCTCATTGCCTGGCATAGTAGCCAATGTCGGCTGCGAATTCGAGAAACGCGGCGCGGGGGCCGGGCGCTCAAATGCACCTGTCGTCACAGAGGCGTTGCGTGCCCGATTGTGCGGGTGGTGCTTCGCCTCCTGCAGCGACAGAACGGGTGCAACGCAGGCATCGGTTTGCGCGAACAGAAGGTCCCAGTCGTCGCGGGTTTTCTGCCGGATCCGATCGGTAATGGCGGCGCGCATCGGCGGCCACAGGGCCTTGTCGTACTGGCCGGACGCAAAGTGCTCGTCGAGCGGCAGCAGCCTGGCGAATTCGGCGAAGAATTGCGGCTCGAGGCAGCCAATGGCGATGTGCCCGCCATCCGCCGTCTCATAGGTGTCGTAGAACGGGGCGCCGGAATCGAGCAGGTTCGCGCCGCGCTTGTCGCTCCACAAGCCGGCCGCCGTCAAGGCGTGCAGGGGCACCGCCAGCATCGAGGCGCCGTCGACCATCGCTGCGTCGATGACGTCACCCTTGCCCGTGCGCGAACGTTGGAACAGGGCGGCCAGCACGCCGGCAATCAGCATCATGGCGCCACCGCCATAGTCGGCGACAAGGTTGAGCGGCGGGACGGGACGGCCGTCGGCATGGCCGATGGCGTGCAGCACGCCGCTATAGGCGAGGTAGGTGATGTCGTGGCCGGCGCGGCCGGCGAGCGGACCGTCCTGGCCGAAGCCGGTCATACGGCCGTAGATCAGCGCCGGATTACGCGCCTGCACCGCTTCCGGGCCGAGGCCGAGCCGTTCCATGACACCCGGGCGAAAGCCTTCGAGCAACATGTCCGCCTTTTCGGCAAGGCGCAACAACAGATCGGTGCCTTCACGGCGCTTCAGGTCGAGGCGCAGGACGGCGCGGCCATGGCGGTTGATGTTGTACTCATCAGGCAGCGACAGGAACTGGCTCGTCCCCGCCCGTTCGATGCGCAACACTTGCGCGCCCATCTCCGACAGCATCAGGCCGGCCAGCGGCACCGGGCCGAGCCCGGCCATCTCGATCACCTTCAGCCCGGCCAGCGGCCCGGTTTTAGCGGCAGCGGACAGGCCGGCGCTCATGACCTTCTATTTCGGCGCCATGCGAATGGCGCCGTCGAGGCGAATGGTCTCGCCATTCAGCATCTGGTTCTCGACGATGTGCAGGGCGAGAGCGGCATATTCGGATGGTTCGCCCAGGCGCGACGGGAATGGCACGGCGGCGCCCAGCGAATCCTGAACTTCCTGCGGCATGCCGGCCATCATAGGCGTCTTGAAGATGCCGGGTGCGATGGTGCAGACGCGGATGCCGGAACGGGCAAGATCGCGCGCCACCGGCAGCGTCATGCCGACGACGCCGCCCTTGGAAGCCGCATAGGCGGCCTGACCGATCTGGCCATCATAAGCGGCAACCGAAGCGGTGTTGACGATGACGCCGCGCTCGCCGCCCTGCAGCGGCTCGAGCTTCGACGCGCGCTCGGCAACGAGGCGGATCATGTTGAACGTGCCGATCAGATTGACCTCGATCACCTTGCGATACTGATCAAGGGGGTGGGGACCATCCTTGCCGATCGTCTTCACGCCGATGGCGATGCCGGCGCAGTTGACCAGGATCCGTGGCTGGCCAAGCTTGGCCGTAACGTCGGCGAGGGCAGCGGTCCCGCTGTCGGCGCTGCTGACGTCGCACTGGACGGCTATACCGCCGATCTCGGCCGCGACCTTGGCCGCGCGATCGATACCGACATCGAAGATGGCGACGCGGGCGCCCTTGGCCGCCAGCGCGCGCGCCGTTGCCTCGCCAAGGCCGGAGCCGCCGCCGGTGACGATCGCGATCTGGCCGTTCGGGTTCATGGCGTCATCCTTTGATCTCGGGAACAGTGGGATGGATCAGGCGCCAGATCGAAGGGAAAGGTCAAGCCATCGCCGCGGTAGGATCGGCCACCCTGGCCTGATCGGCGTGGCCGACCTCGCCCAAGAGCCTGGCTACCGCGCCCGGCGCGATCTCGTGCGACAGCAGCCGGTCGAGATCGACGGGGCGCGGCATCGAAATCTGGCCGCGCGGAATCCGCTTGAAACCGAGCGGCCCGTAATAGGGCTCGTCACCGACCAGCATTACGGCAGGTGCGCCGGCCCGGGCGGCGGCCTCCAGCGCGATCGCCACCAGCCGGCGGCCGATGCCGAGATTCTTGAAGGCCGGCCGCACCGCGAGCGGCCCGAGCATCAATGCGCGGCCGGCGCCGGCGGCGATGCGGGTCATGCGCACCGAGGCGACGACAAGGTCGCCGTCGACGGCGACAAAGGACAGCGAGCGCTCGTGCCCTCCGGCTTCACGGATCTTGTAAGCGGCCAGCACAAAGCGGCCGGGCCCGAAGGCTTCGTCGTTGATGGCTTCGATCTCGGGGTCGTGCGCCGGGGTTTCCGGCAGGTATTTCACGTCGGCAAGGCTCATGGTCGTTGCGGTCCGATACAAGGAGGAGAGGTTTGCTGCAAACGGCAGCATTCGCCAGTCAGCGCTTCATCAAGCGCGGGCGCCCTTTCGTCGTCGGTCAAACCGGATCAAAGCAAAGTCGAACATGCGGATTGTCCGCTAGCATCAATTTCCCGCCGCTGCAATCGGCCGTTTTTGTCCGTCATTTCTGCCAAGTGACGGTCTGTTCAGCACCTGACGTCTTCGACAGGGCAGCCTTGTGCCTACATCAACCAACAGGACGCAAGGAGATTTGCATGGGATTGCTGGTTGAAGGAAGATGGCAGGATCGCTGGTATGATACGGCGGACAATGGTGGCAGCTTCGTGCGGACGCAGTCGCAATGGCGCGACTGGATCACTGTTGACGGCAAGCCGGCTGAAGGCCGGACGCGCGGTTTCAAGGCCGAGCCCGGCCGCTATCACCTCTATGTCTCGCTTGCCTGTCCGTGGGCCCACCGGACGTTGATCTTTCGCGCGCTGAAGAAGCTGGAAGGCGTCATATCGGTGTCGGTGGTGCATCATTTCATGGGCGCCAACGGCTGGACGTTCGTGGCTGAGGACGGCGCCACGGGCGACACGCTTTACGGCCTCGACTTCCTGCACCAGATCTATGCCAAGGCCGATCCCGCCTATTCGGGCCGGGTGACGGTGCCGGTGCTGTGGGACAAAAAGGAGCAGACCATCGTCTCCAATGAGTCTTCCGAAATCATCCGCATGCTGAATTCAGCCTTCGACGAATGGGGCGACGCCAGCCTCGATTTCTATCCGAAGGCGTTGCGCGGCGAGATCGATCGGATCAATGCGCTGGTCTATCCCGCGGTCAACAACGGCGTCTATCGCGCCGGCTTCGCCACCACGCAACGTGCCTATGAAGAGGCGTTCGGTGAATTGTTCACAGCGCTGGATACGCTGGAGGAGCGGCTGTCGAAGCAGCGCTATCTCGTCGGCGATCGTATCACCGAAGCCGACTGGCGGCTGTTCACCACGCTGGTGCGCTTCGATCCGGTCTATGTCGGCCATTTCAAATGCAATCTGCGCCGTATCGCCGACTACCCGAACCTGTCCAACTATCTGCGCGATCTCTATCAGGTGCCTGATGTGGCCGGGACGGTGAATCTGCATCATATCAAGGCGCATTATTACGGCAGCCACCAGACAATCAATCCGACGCGGATCGTGCCTGTCGGACCGGATCTGGATTATGCCGCACGGCATGACCGGGCGCGCTTCGAGAAAGCGGCAGCCTGATCTACCAGTAGGGCGAGGGCTGCTCGCCGTCAAAAACCTCGGCGATCCGGCGCAGCGTCGCCGGCGTCGTGCCCTGCGGCAAGCCGTCGAGCGGGAAGAAGCCGGCTTCGGCGATTTCGTGGTCCGGCAGCTTCGGCGCCGTCTGGCTGAAATGCTCGAGCAAATAAAAGCCGACATGGTCGCGGCGGCTGGAGCGGCGGTTGAAATGCATCGATTTGAGCACCGGCGGGGCGGTGAGAGCGATGTTGCCTTCCTCGGCCAGTTCACGGGCCAGTGCCTCGTTCATCGTCTCGCCGACTTCGACGCCGCCGCCGGGAAGCTGCCAGCCCGGTACATAGGTATGGCGAATAAGGAAGACGGACCTGGACGCCCTGTCGTGGATCAAGCCGCGCACGCCAAGCGTCATCGGCCTCCGCAGCACGAAATAGAGATGGAACAGCCTGGCCCTCAAACCTGGCCAGCCGGTCTGGCGGAAGGCATCTTCAGGGCTCGTCATTGATAGCGAAACCGTGGGTGGAAAGCCGCGCGCGGGTCGCCTATGAAGGTTGTATGTTCAGGCTCGCGCATATTTCCGATGTCCATCTGGGGCCGCTCCCCGATGTATCCTATCGCGATCTCGCCTCCAAGCGCGTGCTCGGCTATGTCAACTGGCAGCGCAACCGCCGCCGCCATATGCATGATGCGGTGATTGACACGATCGTCGCCGACATCAAGGCGAACACGCCTGACCACCTCGCCGTCACCGGCGACCTGGTCAATCTGGCGCTCGACGGCGAGATCGAGATGGCCAGGCACTGGTTGGAGACGCTGGGGCCGGCGCATGATGTTTCGGTCGTTCCGGGCAACCACGACGCCTATGTGCCAGGCGCCTTCGACAAGGTCTGCCGATCCTGGGCGGCGTGGATGAGCGGCGACGGCGTCAACACGCCGGTCGATCGTAACGCATTTCCCTATCTGCGCGTGCGCGGCAACGTCGCGCTGATCGGTGTCTCGACAGCGCGCGCCACGGCACCCTTCATGGCCAATGGTTTCTTCATGGAAGGCCAAGCGAAGCGGCTCGGCAAAATCCTCGGGGATACCGCCGGACAGGGGCTGTTCCGCGCCATCATGATCCATCATCCGCCGGTGCGCGGCGCGGTCCCGCAGCACAAGCGGCTGTTCGGCATTGCCCGCTTCAACAAGATCATTCGCCGCCACGGCGCCGACCTTGTCCTGCACGGCCATTCACATCTGCCGTCGCTGTTCTTCATCGGCGGTCGCGGCGTCAGGATTCCAGCGGTCGGCGTCGCCGCCGCCGGCCAGGCGCCGGGCGGCAAGAACCCGGCGGCGCAGTACAATCTGTTCGACATTGACGGCGAGACGGGCAACTGGCGGATCCGGCTGACGCGGCGCGGCCTGACCGGGCCGTCCATGCCGCCATCCGATCTGCAGACGCTGGAACTCGGTGCCGTGACTGGCGCCGCTATGGCCGCAAGCTGACTACCATGGCGACGATGCGGTCCCAGAACAGGACGATGGACACGAGAAGACCGACCAGGGCACCGGCAGCCACAAGGCCAAGCCCGGACAGAAAGGCCGACCAGCGTTTGCCGCGCGCCGTCGCGCGCAGCGGCGGTTCGGCTTCCGGCACATAGGCACGTTTCATGCCGGCGACGGCCGGTTCGACGCCGCCTTCCAGCATCCTCTGACGCTCGACAATGCGCTCCGCGACATAGCGTGTCACGGAATGGGCAACCGGCTTCATCTCGGTGGATTCGGCAAGCACCACCCGGCCGATACGGGTGTCCTTGAGGAAGCGATAGGTCCGGCGGTCGCGCCCCATGGCGACATGACTGATGGCGTCGATCCACAAGCGCGGCTGCAAGCCGGACGAGACGACAAAGTCGAAATTGTCCATGTCGGCCGGAACATCGGCAAAAACCGGTGCCAGTTCGGCGGCGAGCAGATCGAGGCGCATGCGATGCGCCTCGCGCATGTCGACGACGACGTCGTCGCGGTCGGCGAAGGCATTTTTGACATCACGGATGGCATCGGACAGTTTCTTGGACTGGTCGATGGTCTTCTCGCCTGCTTCCTTCATCGGCGTCTGCCTCGTGGGTTTGGTTAACACCGGGTTAACACAGCCGCCGGCAAAATGCACTGGCGAGATCGACGGCCCCCGGGGTGCCCAGGAAGGTTGTCGTGCGAAAAAGGTCAGCTGGCTGCTGCGGCGAATTTCTGGCGATGTGGCCCGGCGCGACGATTGGTGTTGCGGCGAATGATCTCGGCAACAAGGCCGGGGGCTTCCTCAGCCAGCATATGGCCGGCCTCCAGCACGTGGTGCACGTGAAAATGCGCCGGCAGGTCATCCGCCTGGGTAAAGGGCAGCACCGCATCGTTGGTTCCCCATGCCACCATCACTGGCATGTTCAGTCCATCGAGGCGATCGTGCGGGATGACGCCTTGCCGACCGTCCACGGTCATGGCGGCTGCGATCTCGACCAGCTTTTCGAGTTGGCCGGGTCGCCTGCGCATTTCCCAAAGGGTGTCCACCATATGTTCGAGTGGCGGGGCTGAAGGTCCCGACATGACGGCGAGGCAGGAGCGGATCTCGGACCGATCCGAGGCTTCGGCATAGCGGCGCAATAGCGGTCCATTGATTTCGGGGCCAAGGCCGCCCGGCGCCAGAAGCGTCAGCGAGGCTATCTTTTCAGGCTCGGCCAGCGCCATCAGCGCCGCCACGGCACCGCCCATCGAGTGGCCCACGAGATGAACGCGCTTCAGGCGACGCTCAGAGAGATCGGCGAGCACGGCCTTGGCCGCCACCCTGGCCGGACCGGCGGCGGGAAAATCGAGCGACATCCCATACCCAGGCAGATCATAGGCCAGCGTATGCGTGGAAGGCGTCAGGGCGGAAATCACCTCGCGCCATACATCATGGCAGCCGCCGAAACCGTGCAGCAGGACGATGGCCTTCGAGCCAACACCCTCTTCGGCGGCAAAAAGTGATGCGGTCATGAAAGCTGATTTTTTTGTTATTGCAGAATGCGCGACACCAATGATGGCTGAATTGCTCCTAGTCCAACGTGATGACCAGTAAAATTTTCGCGATTTGTACGGTTGTGTACAGAACTTGGCCACCAATCGGCAATCGGCGATCGGAGCGCAGGAAATCCATCGGGACGCGGCGCAGCCAGTGCGCGGACGTCGATGGTGTCAGCTTGGGCTGCCGAGCCCGGCAGCGCGGAGTGCCTGGACCAGCCGGTCGGTCAGGTCGGCCGGATATTTCCGCTCGACGAAAGTCGCCCGTGGATCGGCGGCAAATTTGGGGAACTCGGTGGTCAGCTGTTTCAGCAGCGTGCTCACCAGATGGTCCTGTCCGGCAGCCTTGGCGCCGACCAGCCGCGCCGCCAGATAGTGTGATTTCGTTGCCGTCGTTCTCAGTGCCATGCTGGCCGCGACCGCCTTGTTCATGTCGCCGAGCATGAACTCACCAACGAACAGCCCGTAGTCCCACCATGTCGGGTGCCCGCTGAAGGTCTCCGCCGCATGATCGAGGATCGGCGTTCCCTCGGCATATCGTCCGGCGAAGATCAGCCCGTAGCCGTAAGCGGCGGCCATGCCGAGGTCGTAGGGGTTGAGTTCATAGGCCTTGCGCATCCAGCGGATCGCTTCGTCCGTATTGCCGAGGCGCGAACTGACATAGCCGTAGGAGCGATGCGCATAAGGGCTGGTCGGACCCATCTGCACGCCGCGATGGGCAAACTCGACGGCTGTCTCAATCGTCGCATTGGGCGGATAGGCGTAATGATCGGACACCGCCTCGAGATGCAGGGAAGCAAGTTCCGAATAGACGAGCGAGGACTTGGTTCCACCATTGGCCAGCTTCTCGAGGCAACGGTAGGCTGCCTCATGGGTCCTGGCGTTCTGGTCGAGATAATATTTGCCGTTGAGCAGCAGACATTGCGTCAGGCCGTTTGGCGTGCCGGTCTGCTCGATATAGTTGTAGATGGTGCCGGAGGCGGGGAGTGCCGAGCTCAGCATGTCGGCGATACGGTCTTCGACCGCGGCAGGTGCGCTGTCGGCGGGGGTGAGATTGCGCGATAGAAGCACCCGTCCGGACGCCATGCTTTGCAGTTCGATCGTGATGTCGCCCGCGTCCGGTCCGGGCAGGACGTCGAATATGAAGCTCGCAGCGTCGTCAGCCGGATCGCCGACGGTGTCGCGGCCGATGAAGTCGATGGTATCGAAGCCACTCAGGCCGGCGCGCAGCGATGCGGCGACACGGCTGGCGTCGGGGCCGTCAGCCTTGAGTCCGATATAGACTTGCGGAAGGGCGTCAGCCCTTGCCGATGCCGTGACGCTTGCGCTTGCGCCAGCGATCTCCGGCGTTGCCGAGATGTCGCCGCCTGCCAGCAAGGCAGTGCTGCCCTGGCGAAGGATCAGTACGCCCAGCATGGCGATGACCAAGGCGATCGCCATCCAGAAAAAGCGGAGATGGCGCGCCACCGAGGGGGCAGGCGAAATCGGTACGGAAGCCAGAGACATCGCGTCCAGCATGCCCGTGCCGGCTTCGTTGGACCGATCGGCGGATACGACGCCGTCCAGCCTGAGTTCGGGAACAGCCTCGGCAATATCCGGCAGGCGGATCGCGTTCAATTCATAGGCAGGAACATAGCCGCCGCGCGGAATGGCGATGCGGACCGGCTCGGCAATTCCCTCATTGGCAAAATAGTGCTGCAGAAGCTCGCGCAGCCTGCCTGCCTGCACACGCACCACGGCATCGGTGGACGGATCGAAGTCGCCGTCCTTGCCGAAAACATCCATGGCAATGGAAAAGCCCTTGAGCCTGTCGGCTTCGCCGGCCTGTTCACGTTCGACAAGATAACGCAGCAGCTTGCGCGCGCGTTCGGATCGGCCGAACGTTTGGCTGGCAAGCAGTCGCTCCAGTGTCTCGCGCACTGCGGGGGCGGCAGGCGTGGCATGCTGCAAGTGTCGATCCTCTCGAAGTCGGCACAGGTTGAGGCGCGATCATATAGGTCCCGCACCACCACACAAGTATACACCCCGTTATGCGATCACGTACCCACCGGATAATTCCGCGGTGGTTAATGGCCCGAAAGATCGGAACCGTTCACCAGGTTGGGAGGGTTCCGATCTTTGTTCCCGTCGGGCGTCAGCCGGCTTTTTTACCGACGATACGGTTCGCGGCAGACATCACCGCCTCCAGTGAGGCGGCGACGATGTTGGTGTTGATGCCGGCGCCGAACAGCTTGCCCTGGGGATACTCCATCTCGACATACGAAATGGCTGACGCGTTCGAGCCGCGCTGCATCGAGTGCTCGGAATAGTCGAGCACCGACATCTCGACGCCGACATGGCGCGACAGCGCATCGACGAAGCCGTCGATCGGACCGGTGCCTGTGCCGGAGATCGTCACTTCCTTGCCATTGTCCAGGATGACCGCCTCGACGACGCGCCGGCCCTTGATTTCGGTGCTGGGATAGGTGTGGTGATCGAGGAATTTCAGCCGCGCGGCCGGCTGATCGACATAGGTCTCGAGAAAGCGCTCGTAGATACGCCTGGCCGGCACTTCCTTGCCCTCGGCGTCGGTAATCGCCTGGATTTCCTGGCTAAATTCGATCTGCAGATTGCGCGGCAAGTTGAGGCCGTAATCGGCCTGCAGCACATAAGCGATGCCACCCTTGCCGGACTGCGAGTTGATGCGGATGATGGCTTCATAGCTGCGGCCGACATCGGCCGGATCGATCGGCAGATAGGGCACTTCCCACAGGCTCGTATTGGCCTTCTTCAGCGCCTTCATGCCCTTGTTGATGGCATCCTGGTGCGAACCGGAAAAGGCGGTGTAGACGAGTTCGCCGACATAGGGGTGGCGCTCGGGGATCTTCAACTGGTTCGAATATTCGTAGACGTCCTTCATCCGGTTGATGTCGGAGCAGTCGATCAACGGATCGACACCTTGCGTGTACATGTTCAGCGCCAGCGTGACGATGTCGACATTGCCGGTGCGCTCGCCATTGCCGAACAGCGTGCCTTCGACACGGTCGGCGCCGGCCATCAGGCCGAGTTCGGTGGTGGCGATGCCGGTGCCGCGGTCATTGTGCGGATGCAGCGAGACCAGCAGGTTCTCCCGGTTGTCGAGGTTGCGGCACATCCACTCGATGCGGTCGGCATAGATGTTGGGTGTCGACATCTCGACCGTCGAGGGCAGGTTGACGATCAGCTTGTTGTCCGCCGTCGGCCTGACGATCTCGGTGACGGCGTTGCAGATCTCCAGCGCCACTTCGAGTTCGGTGCCGGTAAAGCTCTCCGGCGAATACTCGAAGCGAAAGCCTCCGCCGGCCTTGGCCGCCATGTCGGTGATCATCTTGGCGGCGTCGGTGGCGATCCGCTTGATGCCGCCGACGTCCTTTTCGAAGACGACGCGACGCTGCAGCTCGCTGGTCGAATTGTAGAAATGGACGATCGGGTTGGTGGCGCCCTTCAGCGCCTCGAAGGTGCGGGTGATCAGCTCCGGCCGGCACTGCACCAGCACCTGCAGCGAGACATCGGCGGGCACGTTGCCTTCCTCGATGCACCAGCGGGCAAAGTCGAAATCGGTCTGCGAGGCCGACGGGAAGCCGATCTCGATCTCCTTGAAGCCCATGTCGAGCAGCAGGCCGAACATGCGTGCCTTGCGCTCATGGCCCATCGGATCGATCAGCGCCTGGTTGCCGTCGCGCAGGTCGACCGAGCACCAGATCGGCGCCTTGTCGATGACCTTCGAGGGCCATGTGCGGTCGGTGAGGCCGACGGTCGGATAGGGCTGATATTTGCGGGCTGCGTCGGACATGCCCTTGTTCTGGATGCTTCGTTCCGCATCCTTGCCGGCTACCGCGGCATCGGAACGGATCTCTTCTCGTGCGTTCATCGTCTTTTCTCCCGGCGGCTCATGGATCCACCCTCAGGTGGATTGATGGCGAGCGGCGCCTTACCAGAATTTCGTTCGCTTGATGTGATTGCCAAGGAGCATGCGCTTGCGCGGCGGTTCGACCGCCGGGCGCTCCTTCAGCGAACCCGGCGATCGCCGATAAGGCCGAGAAGAAGCAGGGTCGAAGCCAGCGCGCGCACGGTCTCGCCGGAAAAACCGGTCGGACGGGAAGCGTTGGTGGCGCGCGTGTTCATGGCTGATCTCATATAGGAGCGGCTTGTGGGAGGCAAGTGGGGCCGCATTGCGGGTAATGCTGATGACAGCGAGTTCGGCAGTGTTGGCAGCCTTTGTGCCGGCAGCTTTCCACGATAGGAATTTTTTCTTGACTGGGTGACCTCAGCTACGGTACATATTCGTCCATGGTGCTGATCTGCGCCAGTGACCCGCCGCACAGGCGGGTTTTTCGTTTGATGCTCCGTCAGCCAACGCGCCGAAGGCCGCGAGGGAACCCGAGTTCGGTGCCTTGGCTTTGCTGGCCGGATTTTGCTGGATATTGTCCCCACCGCACATGCCCTTCCCCAGGCGCTGCAAATGCGCCAGACTTGGGCATCGACGGGTTGCGATGGGGTTGTCCATGAATTTCGTGTTCTTCTCCCCGCATTTTCCCGCCAACGGCGCGGATTTCTGCGACCGTTTGAAGAAGGCCGGAGCCAGGGTGCTCGGCATCGGCGACGCACCCTATGACGCACTCGACGCCAAGCTGAAGGCGGCGCTTTCGGAATATTACCGTGTCGCCGACATGGAAGACTACGATCCGGTGTTCCGGGCGATGGGGCATTTCATCCACAAATGGGGCCGCATCGACCGTTTCGAATCGCTCAATGAACATTGGCTGGAGCTGGAAGCCAACATCCGCTCCGACTTCAACATCTACGGCACCAAGCTCGATTTCGTGAAGAATCTGAAGCGCAAGAGCCGCATGCGCGCCTTCTTCCGCAAGAGTGGCGTCGACACCATCGCGCAGCGCAAATGCTCCGACCGTGCCGGGGCCATGACTTTCATCCGGCGCGTCGGCTATCCGGTGGTGGTCAAGCCCGACAGCGGTTCCGGCGCATCGAACACCTTCAAGATCTCCAACGCCAAGGAACTCGACCAGTTCTTCCGGGACAAGCCCGAGGACGTGACCTTCGTCATGGAGCAGTTCATCGAGGGACTGGTGGTGACTTATGACGGGCTGGTCAACCGCGACGGCGAGGTGGTGCTGGCGGCCAGCCATCGCTATGACCAGAGCATCATGGAGGTGGTCAACAAGGACCGCCACATGAGCTACACCTGCTTTCCCAAGGTTAGACCGGCGATCGAGGAGGCCGGCCGCAAGATACTGAAGGCGTTCGACGTGCGCGAACGCTTCTTCCACATTGAGCTGTTCGAGACCAAGGACGACCGGGTCATCGCGCTGGAGGTCAACATGCGTCCGCCCGGCGCCTGGATGACCGATGCGATCAACTATACGTTCGACGTCGACGTCTATGCGGCATGGGCCGATATGGTGGTCAGAGATGCCGCCGGCGGCCCTTACGAGGGCAAATACTTCACCGCCTATGCCAGCCGCAAGCGACGCCTCCACTATTTGCACAGCCATGAGGACGTGCTGGCCGCGCACCGCGACAAGATCGTCCACCATCAGGCCATCGAAGAGGTTTTCAGCCGCGCCATGGGAAATTACGCCTATCAGATGCGCTCGAAGGACGAAGCAGCGTTGCGCGAGGCAGTCGCCTATATCCACGCGGAAAAGGCGTGAGGCGATGGACATCTCCTATCACAAGAATTTCTCGAGCCAGCTCGGCCGCGACATGGAATACAAGCGCTACGGCCATGCCGGCCGGCCGGTGGTGGTGTTTCCGACCTCGCAGGGCCGGTTCTACCAGTTCGAGGATTCCGGCGGGGTGGGCGCACTGGCCGAATTCATCGACACCGGCCGCATCCAGCTGTTCACGGTCGACGGCGTCGATTCGGAATCCTTCTTCGACAAGCATGCCGACGCGGCCCATCGCATCGCCCGCCACGAAGCCTATTTCCGCTATGTGCGCGAGGAGGCGCTGCCGGAGTTCCTGTCCGCAGCCGAGCAGGCCAATGGCGGCCGCAAGCTGAAGCCGCTGTTCTCGGGCTGTTCGATGGGCGGCTATCACTCGTCGAACTTCGTCTTCCGCTTTCCCGAACTTGCCAGCGGCGTCATCGCGCTGTCGGGCGTCTATTCGGCGCGCGACTTCTTCGGCAAAGCGCTCGAGGGCGACATTTTCTACAACTCGCCGCTGGACTATCTGCCCGGCATCGTCGATCCCAAACTGCTGACCCGGCTGAAGGCGCTCAGGCTGATCTTCTGCTGCGGGCAGGGCGCATGGGAAGAGCGGATGCTGGTCGAGACGCGCAGGTTGGAACAAATCCTGCGCGACAAGTCCATTCCCGCCTGGGTCGATTATTGGGGTGGCGATGTCAGCCACGACTGGCCGTGGTGGCACAAGCAACTGGTCTATTTCTTCGGCCGCTGGCTGGATGAGGACCTGATGCACAGGCTCGATTGATAGCGGGGGCCGTCCGCTGACTGCTACCCTTCCTGCGGCACTGCCTGGACGTCGACACTTTCACCTGAAGCCGATCCGCGACGCAGGCCAAGGAAGACGACGACGGCGGTCATGACGGTGATTGCCGCCAGCACGATCAGCAGCCTGTCGAACGCCGTCTCGTAGGCCTGGACCAGAACAGCGGCTCCGGCTTGGGGCAGATGTTGTGCTGCTTCGCCGAGATTGCCGGTCACCAGCAGCTGGGCTGCCGCCGCCGCCTCCGTCGAAGATGCCGTTTCCTCGGCGGCGACCTGCGCGGCGGTAAAGCCGGAAAGGGTCGCCATGACGATCGCGAGCGCCACACCCTCGCAGGCGACGCGGGTGGTGTTGAAGATGCCGACCGCCATGCCGGCGCGCTCTCTCGGCACGACACTGACGGCAAGCCCGTCCATCAATCCCCAGGGCAGGGCGATGCCGACGCCGATCAGCATCAGCGGCGCCACCAGCGCACTATCGACCGGTGGTGTCAGGCTCAGCCAGACAAGCCCGGCGGCAGCGACAAGCAGGCCGACGCCGCAGATCGTGGCCGGCGCGATCCAGCGCGCCAGCTGTCCGGCGAGCATCGGCAGGATCAGCAGCGGGCCTGATAGGCAGATCATCAATTGCCCGGCCTTGATCTCGCTCATGCCCTCGATGCCGATGAAGCGGATCGGCAACAGGACGAGCAGGACGACGAAGGCGTAAGCGGGTGCCGCAGCCAGAAACTGGACGCCGACGAAGCGGGGATAGGCAAACAGCGTGAGGTCAAGCATCGGCCGTTGTGCGCGCCGCTCGACAAAGACGAAGGCGACAAAACAGATGACAGAAGCGGCCAGAAGGGTGACGACAAGGGGATCGGCCCAGCCGCGCTGCGGGGCCTGGAGCACGCCATAGGTCAGCGACGCCAGCGCGATCGTGAAGGTGCCGGCTCCCGCCCAGTCGAGGCCAGTCGCATCCGGATCTCGCGATTCCCTGATGGTGCGCAGGCCGAGCATGGCGGCGGCAATCGCGAGTGCTGCAACCAGAATAAAGATCGACCGCCAGCCGAATGCAGAGATAAGCAGGCCCGACGCGATCGGGCCGAAGGCGAGGCCGATGCCGAAACTGGTGCCGAGAAAGCTGAAGGCGCGCAGCCGCAATGGCCCTTCGAATTCCTGGGCAAGTGCCGAGGCGCCGCCAGCAAAGGCGGCCGCACTGCCGATCCCCTGCGCGGCCCGGAAAATGTCGAACCAGATGATGTCCGGCGCCAGCATCGCGCCCAGCGATGCCAGGATATAGAGGGAGAGGCCGACGAGGAAGAGGCGCTTGCGGCCATGGTTGTCGGCCAGAGCGCCCGACGCCATCAGGGTGGCGCCAAAGGTCAGCATGAAGGCGTTGGTCACCCAGTTGAGCTCGATCGGACTGCCGCCGAGATCGGCCGCGATGCGCGACAGAGCGACGGCCGGACCGGTGAAGGTCAAGGGCATCGTCATCGCGGCAAGGCACACGGACAAGAGCACGAGCCATCTCTCGGCAGAGCCGGTTGTGGTCCTAGAAGTCATGGATTTCCCTATCTGAAGCAGTATCTGCCGGTAGCCGCGCGGTTGCGGAGCCGGTCGTGATGACAAGATAGGTCGCCGGCATTTCAGGAAAAATAGTGTTATATCTCCTGGTATATCGGACTGAAACGCTCGAATGGAATGACGCGATGGATCGTCTCAACGGCCTCCTGGCCTTCGCCCGCACCGCCGAGCTCGGCAGTTTCGTCGCTGCCGGGCGGGGACTTGGCATCTCGGCTTCCGCCGTCGGCAAAAGTGTCGCCCGTCTCGAGCAGGAACTCGGCGTGCGGCTGCTGCAGCGCAGCACGCGGCGGATTGGCCTGACGGAAGAGGGCAGACTGTTCAACGAGCGCGTGCGCCGCATCCTCGACGACATCGACGATGCCGAAGCGATGCTGTCGCGGACACGGGAAACGCCGCATGGGCGGCTGCGCATATCCACTCCGATCGTCACCTATCATTTGCTGCTGCCGGTGCTGTCGGAGTTCATGGCCCGCTATCCGGAGATAGAGCTCGACATCGATTTCAACGACCGGATCGTCGACGTCATCGACGAGGGCATCGATGTCGCGATCCGTAGCGGCGAACTGCCGGATTCGCGCCTTGTTTCGAGACCCGTTGCCCCCTTTCGCATGCTGCTGTGCGCGGCGCCCTCCTATCTGGATCGTCATGGCGCCCCCAGTGTGCCGGCGGATCTCACCACGCATTTCGGCATAAACTTCCGCTTCCTGAACAGCGGCAGGTTGCTGGAGTGGCCGTTCATGACCGGAAGCGCCGAACCGCAGATCCGCTCGATGCTGACCTGCAACAACATGGAAGCCTTGAAGGGCGCCACGCTCGCCGGCCTCGGCATAGCCTGCATGCCGGATTTCCTGGTGCGCGAGGCGCTGCACGAAGACAGGCTGCGTACCGTCCTCGACGGTCATGTCGACGGCCGTGGCCAGTTCCGGATGCTGTGGCCCTCCAATCGCCATTTGTCGCCGAAGGTGCGCGTCTTCGTCGACTTCCTTCCCGAGCGGCTTGCTGCGCGGTAGGCGTTCATCGCTAAATATGTTTATGTGGAAACGCCGCAGCGGCTGTGGCATGTCGCTGACGGCGGTGGCGCTGCGGCGCTTGCCGAATTGTTGCGAAGGACTGAGCGATGGACCAACTTAGCGCGCAAACCCGGATCAGCGACGCGGCGATCAGGTTGGTGATGGACCGGCTGCGCGCAGAGCACAGCGAATTCGAGATTGACACTGGCGTTGCCGACCAGTGGGAGCTCCGCCTCTACTACGGCTCGTTGAGCGCTACGCTTGATGATGAAAGCGTGCTGATCCGGGTCGCGGCGACAGACGAAACCTGCCTGTCCTACATGAAGATGACGGTCGCCGGCCATGTCGCCGAACATCTCGGCACGACCGGGGGCATTCATTGGCAAGGCGACGGCGTTGACGCCGGCACGCCGGTCTTCTTCCGCGAGATCACGGTGATGTCGTCGACGCGGATTTCGGCGCATATGCAGCGTCTGCGCTTCGCCGGCAAAGATCTCGGCCGGTTTAGCCATGGCGGCCTGCACATGCGGCTGCTGCTGCCGCCGGCTGGCCGCCAGCCGGTCTGGCCGACGATGGGCGCCGACGGCCTGATTGTCTGGCCTTCGGGCGACGATGCTCTTGCCGTGCGGGTCTACACGATCCGGGCGCTGGATGCCGCAAGCGGCTGGCTCGATGTCGATTTCGTGCTGCACCCCGGCCAGGAGACGCCCGCCGCCACCTTCGCGCAAAATGCACAGGCGGGAGATGTCATCGGCATGATCGGACCCGGCGGCGGCGACGCCCCGGTGGCGCAGATCTTGCTTCTGCTCGGCGACGACACCGCACTGCCAGCCATCGGCCGGATTTTGGAGCATTTGCCGGCGTCAACCCGCGCCGAGGCACTGATCGAGGTCGATGGCCCGGATGACGTGATCGCGCTGGCGCAAGGGGACAATATCGATATCACCTGGCTCTACCGGCACGGCCGAGAGGCCGGCACCGCCGGCCTGTTGCCAGCCGCCTTGCGGGAGCGCAGCCACATGGCGCTTGCCGACGGTCTTTATGTCTGGGCCGGATGCGAATTCGGCGATTTCCGGGAGATCCGCAAGATCGTGCGCAAGCAGTGGAACCTGTCGCGCGACCGGCACCTGGTCACCGCCTACTGGCGCCGGGACGCGCACAGCGTGGGCGAGGGCGGCGAGGAATAATCCGCGGCTTATGACCGTCTCCGGCGTCGGTTTTGCCTATTGCCTGACGCTTCTGGCCACCAGTCGCGCGACGCTCGGGCCGACCAGCAGCACGATCAGGAAGCGCGCCGACTGCAGCGCCATGACGAAGGAGATGTCGACGTTCTGCGCTGCGGCGGCGATGATGGCGATGCTGTCCATGCCGCCAGGGCTGGTCGCCAGATAGGCGGTCAGCGGATCGATGCCCAGGAGATGGCTGATCATGAAGGCAAGGCCGCCGCAAAAGGCGATCAGCGCCACGATCGAGGCGATGATCTGCGGCAGCGCGCGCGTTGCATGGCGCAGGATCGCCCTGGTGAAATTCAACCCGATCGACCAGCCGACCATAGCGTAACTGAATGCCAGCAGCCAGGGCGGCAATTGCATCTCAACGCCCAGGCCGAGATGGATGACGCCGCCGAAGATGAAGGTGCCGAGGAAGTAGGGAGAAGGCAGCCGGCACAGCTTTCCCGCCAAGCCGCCGATAAACGCGATGCCGATGGTGGCGGCGAAGGCTTGGGCGTCGATCGGCGGGAACCAGGTGATGGCGGGGATTTCGACGCCCGATGTGTCGACCCACATCTTGGCAACGAGTGCTGCCGTCATCGAGACGAAGATGACGCGCAGATATTGCATGAAGGCGACGAGACGCTGGTCGGCGCCGAACGCACCGGCCATCAGCACCATGGCGGTGGCCGCGCCCGGCGACGAACCCCAGACGGCGGTGGTGCCGGGCAGGATGCGCCAGCGGCTGATCAGCCAACCGAGCAGGCTGGAGGCCGTGACGGTGGCCACCACGACACCGAGAAACAGCGGCCATTCCCGGTAGAAGACTGGAAAGATGTCGGCCGAGATCGAGCTGGCGACGAGGCAGCCGACGATCGCCTGGGCGGCGCCGAACAGAAGGCGCGGCACACGCACCGTGGCGCCATTGGTGCCGGCGACGATGGCCGCCAGCATCGGCCCGATCAGCAACGCCGCCGGCAGGGTGGCGAGTTCCAGCGCGCCGGCAAACAGGAGAGAAACAACCAGCAGGGCAAGCCACTGCCAGAGCTTGCGCATCCGCGCCATGCGCTCGAGTGTGGGCAGGTCCGGGGAGGGCTGCTCGGCCGAGGAATCCATGTTTCGCTCTTAGACCCGCAGGGCGAAAAATGCGAACCGCGGTTCATAGAAAACTATTGTTTCACCCGTCCAGGTGTCGAGTAACAGGTTTCATAAGCCGGCGTCGAACCGTTGCTCGATCTCATTGCGACCCATGCGGTCGAAATCGTCGGGGACGGAAAACTGGCCGGCCATAAAACCGACCCGTCGCGCCTGCAGAGCCGGTTGTTCGATCGGCACGATTCTGGCCAACGGCTTGCCGGCTTTGGCAATAACAAACGACTCGCCTTGGGCTGCACGTCTCACAAGGCGCGACAGATGGGCTTTCGCATCGCGAATGTTTACTGTCTGCGTCAAAGGTTGCTCCTCAAAGTTGGCATCGAACTCACCCCGTCTTGCCGTCGGCCAGGCCGAAGCCGCCGACAGGGTGGGTTTCGACCTGGAATTCGAAGCCGGCGATGAACGGCCGCGCCTTGGCGATCGCCGCCTGGACTTCGGGAAGCTGCAGCGAGGCCTTGTGGCTTTCGGCGTCGGTCCACACTTCGGTGACCCAGATCGCATCGGCATCCGCGGGGTCGCGGGCGATGATGTAGTTTAGGCAACCCGGCAGGGCGCCGGTGCTGGCGCGCAGGAGGTCGATGACCGCGTCACGCTGGCCGCGCGCCGCCCGCATCTTGCCGATCAGTCCATACATTCCGTTGTCTCCCTTTGAGGTTTCGACAAGAGCGTGCAGACCGCCAGTATGCCGATAGCCGCTCAAGGCATCAACTGGCCGCCATTCACCTCGATGACCTGGCCGGTGATGTAGCCGCTGAGAAGATCGGAAGAGAGGAACAGATAGGCGCCGACGCAATCCTGCGCCGTGCCGGCGCGTCCCTGCGGAATGGTGGCGACCATGCCTTTGATCTGCTCGTCGGTCGAATAGCGCTCGTGGAACGGGGTGAGAATGGTGCCGGGCGCCACCGCGTTGACGCGGATGCCGAAGCCGATCAGTTCCTTGGCCATGCCGCGCGTCACATTGGAGACGAAGGCCTTGGCCGAGCCGTAAAGCCCGGCGCCGCCGCCGGCGCCATTGCGGGCGGCGATCGAGGAGGTGTTGACGATGAAGCCGCCCTGTTTCTTCAGCCACGGGATCGCCTTGCGCGAAGCAGTCAGTACCGAACGGGCGTTGAGGTCCATCACAGCGTCGTAATGCGCCTCGGTCTGCTCGGCATAGGGAATGCGGCCAAGCATGCCGCCAGCATTGTTGACCAGCCCGTCGAGGCGGCCGAAATATTGCGCGCTATCCTCGACGACGCGCTCGACATCGGCGGCAACGGAGAAATCGCCCTGAACGAGAAACACCTCGCCGCCCTTGTCGGCAATCGTCAGGCCGAGCTTCTCGGCGGCGTCTTGACTCGAATTGTAGTGCAGCGCCACCTTGCATTTCTGCGCTGCATAGGCCAGCGCGAGCGCCGCTCCGATGCCGGTCGACGCACCGGTGACCAGCACTGCCTTGCCGGCAAGATCGGGTATGCTGAGTGTGGTGGCTGGCACGGTTCTTCCTCCGGGACGTCTGCCTGTCCTTCGTAGGCCCTTGCCACCCCGGTGTTCAAGCCTTTGAGCAATTCAAGGAAACGTGTGAAACGGTTTCCCGGGAAAAGGAGTAGCGCTTTCCCTTGGGGAATTTGCGCCAAGCAAACCGCTCTACGGGTGCAGATAGGCGTAACCTTGGCCTTGCAGTTCGGCGAGTTTGACGACGCCGCCCTTGTCGGCGGCATGAAACCCGGCGAGCAGGTCGGGGAGCGAAATATCCATGCCTTGCATGGTGTTGGCGCAAGCATGGGATTCCAGCCCCTGCCGCACCAGGCCGGCGAAGCGCCCGGAAATCGCGGCCGATATTCCCTTCGATTTGAAGCTGGCCAAGGCCGGACCATGCACGACCAGCACGATGTCGACATTGCCGCCGGTGCCCTCATAGTGGTTCTTGATGTTGCCGAGCACGAAATTGACCTTGTCGGTGTCGCTCAAGTGGTAGGCGACTTTTTGCCTTGTGGGCTCGGTGGCGGCTGCCTGTGCTGCCCGCAAACCGAGAAGCGTTCCGGTTCCGGCAAGAACCGCGCGGAACATGTCGCGCCGACGCATGGCATCCTCCTTCGCTTGGCGGCCCGCCGCGAATTGCGTGGCTGCGGCCGCAATACTAGCATAAATTGACGTTGCGTCCTGTCGATGCGGAGGAGAGATCACGTGGCGTTCAGGGCAGGGGAATGGAAGACAATTGCTGGCGCGGCGCTGATTGCCACGCTTGCCGGCTCGGCCTCCGCCGACGATGCGCTGAAGCTCACCGAACTCAGTCCGAACGGCGCTGATGCCTGTTTCGGCCGCGTCTATGATGCGGGGCATCTCAAGGCGCACCCGAAGCAGAAGGTGGCGCGGATCTTCTTCTACTACGGCCATGATCCAGTCAGCCGGCCGAACGAGGAACCGACCGCGAATTCCGACACGTCCTACAATGCTTTCATCGCCACCACCGTGCGCGGCGCCAAGGCGCCTGAATGGGCCGGCGGCTGGTGCAATCACGCATCCGAGGACGGCAAGACAGGCCCGATCCATTGCGGCATGGAATGCGACCGGACGCTTGCGTCGCTGAAGGTCGACGACAAGGGCCGGCTGTTCCTCTCGGATCTGCAGCCCGACATCTATCTCGATGCCGGATCGGAAGAGGAGCTTGGCGCAGCGGAGTATGACAGGCAGGCGCTCGGCTCGGAGGACGACAATTTCCGCCTCGACCCGATGCCGGCGGTGACCTGCAAGGCCGAGTTCGCGCGCATCGATCCGATCGCCCCTGCGCTCGGGGTTCCACTGCGCGAGCGGCTGAAGCCGGACCAGGCATTCTGCTATGGGCGCGACTATGATGCTGCCCATCTCGGTTCGCACCCCGATCAACTCACCCAGTCGATCCGGGTTTTCCGCGGCAAGGTAGAGCTGGCGTCCTTCGCCTCGGGTGGCGACGCCGCCAACTGGCCAGACGGCGCCGACATTGCCGTTACCGTCACCACACAGCAGAAATCGGCTGAGGTGACGCAGACTTATTCCTGCCAGGGCGAAGCCGACCAGTGGCGCTGCGCGGCCAGTTCGAAGATGAGCGATTTCTCCTGCGACATCGCGCAGAAGGAGATTTTCCTCAAGCGTGGCGCCGATGGCACAATGATGCTGGCAAATCCCAACAGTGCACTCGCGATCGTCGACCTGTGTTCGAAGGCCGTCGACGGCAAGACGAAATCCGACGACAAGGTCTATCGGCTGCAGCCGATGCCGCAATCGGCATGCGCTCCGTAAGCACCCAGCGTTTTCGTCATCCTATGGCGGAGCAAGGAGCGAAGCGACGCGGCGCAGACCATAGGATCCATGCCGTGACATCCGAGCGCTGCTGCGGTGCAGAATTCTGTTCCGCTGCACTCTGAGGCCAAGGTCGCGGCATGGATCCTCGGGTCTCCGCGACGGAGCTTCGCTCCTGCTCCGCCCGTGGATGACGAAGTCGAGGGGCTTTGGCTAATTTTTCAAAGACGTGACGGAAACCGCCTCATGCAAACGGCACGGCCGTCGTGCCCTTGGGCAGCTTGGCCTCGTCGTCGGGCTCGACGTGGATGGTGACGCGCACCGATGGGATTTCGGCCTTCAGCGCGTCCTCTATCCGGTCGCAGATGACATGGCTGGCGCCGACCGACATGTCGGCATCCACGACCAGATGAAACTCGATGAAGGTGGCGCGGCCGGCGATGCGCGTCTTGAGGTCGTGCACCTCCAGCGCGCCCTTGCAATTGGCCGAGATGACGTCGCGGATGCGCATGTGTTCCTGGGTGTCGACTGCGCGGTCCATCAGGCCGTTCATCGACGAGCCTATGACATGCCAGCCCTGCCACAGGATGTTCAAGGCCACGAGGACAGCAAGCGCCGGGTCGAGGATCTGCCAGCCGGTCAGGATCGCCCCGACCAGGCCGCCGAAGACGCCGATCGAGGTCACCACGTCGGTCATGATGTGGTTGCCGTCGGCAACCAGCGCCGGTGATTTCTCAGCCCTGCCGGCGCGGATCAGCGTCCAGGCCCAGAAGGCGTTGATGACTGTAGCGACGCCGTTGACGGCAAGACCTTCCCAGGGCTGTTGGAGCGGTGCCGGGGTCTGCCAGTGGCGCCAGACCTGGTTGAGGATCAAAAGGGCGGCGAGCACGATCAGCACGCCTTCCAGCACCGCCGAGAAATACTCGGCCTTGTGATGGCCGAAAGGGTGGTCCTGGTCGGCCGGCTTGTGGCTGACCTGGATCGCCCAGAAGGCTGCAACCGAGGCAATGACGTTGACGATCGATTCCAAGGCGTCCGAATAGAGCGCGACAGAGCCGGTGACGTACCAGGCGGCGGCCTTCAGCGCGAGCACGACAAAGGCGACGACGATCGACCAGAAGGCGAGGTTGGCGACTTTGCGCTTCGCGGCCGCCTTGGCCGCGATCGCCATCGTGTTCTCGGCTTCGGCCATGATCGTCAGGCGGCCTTTTCCTTGGCCTTGCGCGGCAGGTGGGCGACGATGTTCTCGATGATGCGCATGCCGGCATTGTGGCCGAGCGTCATGATCGATTCCGGGTGGAACTGTACCGCGGCGATCGGCTCCTTGCGGTGTTCGAAGGCCATGATGACACCGTCCTCGGTTTCGGCCGTGACGATGAAATCGTCGGGCAGGCGAACCGGATCGGCGAAGATCGAATGGTAGCGGCCGACGGTGACTTCCTTGGGCAGGCCGGAGAAGATGATGCCGGGCTTGGAGACGCGGATGCGCGACGGCTTACCGTGCATCGGTATGTGCAACTGCCGCAGTTCGCCGCCATAGGCCTCGGCCAGTGCCTGCAGGCCAAGGCAAACGCCGAAGATCGGCAGTTCACGGGCGCGCGCCTTCTTGATGGTGGCGGCGCAGTCGAAATCTTTCGGCGTGCCGGGGCCGGGCGACAGCACGACGAGGTCGGGCTTCAGCCGGTCGAAGACTTCCTCCGGCACCGGCGAGCGGACGGTCGAGACATTGGCGCCGGTCTGGCGGAAGTAATTGGCCAGCGTGTGAACGAAACTATCCTCGTGGTCGACCAGCAGGATGTTGACGCCGTCGCCGACGCGCGCGGTGGTTCGCTCGGTGCTGGCGGAATTGCCTGTCTTGGCGTCGCGAATGGCGGAGAGCATGGCGGATGCCTTCAGTTCGGTTTCGGCTTCTTCTTCCTCGGGAATGCTGTCGAACAGCAATGTGGCGCCGGCGCGCACTTCGGCAATGCCGTCCTTGATACGGATGGTGCGCAGGGTGAGGCCGGTGTTCATGTCGCCGTTGAAATTGACCATGCCGATCGCGCCGCCATACCAGGCGCGCGGGCTTTTCTCGTTCTGCTCGATGAAGCGCATGGCCCACAATTTCGGCGCGCCGGTCACGGTGACCGCCCAGGCATGCGACAGGAAGGCGTCGAAAGCATCCATGCCTTCGCGCAGCCGGCCTTCGATGTGGTCGACCGTGTGGATCAGACGCGAATACATTTCGATCTGCCGGCGGCCGATGACGCGCACCGAACCCGGCTCGCAGACCCGCGATTTGTCGTTGCGGTCGACGTCCGAGCACATGGTCAGCTCGGATTCGTCCTTCTTCGAGTTGAGCAGTTTCAGGATCTGCTCGGAGTCCGAAATGGCATCGTCGCCGCGCTTGATGGTGCCCGAGATCGGGCAGGTCTCGACGCGGCGGCCGTTGACGCGAACGAACATTTCGGGCGAGGCGCCGATCAGGTATTCGCCTTCGCCCAGATTGATGAAGAAGGAATAGGGCGAGGGGTTGATTGCCTTCAGCTTGCGCGAAATCTCGGATGGCTGCGTTTCGCAGCGCTCGTAGAACATCTGGCCGGGCACGACCTCGAACAGGTCGCCGCGCTTGAACGAATCCATCGCCTTGCGCACCAGATCGGCGTATTCGCCGGGTTCATGATCGCCGCGCGGCGGGATGCGGTCGGGGCTCTTGAACGGCTCGGCGATTTCGTCGCGCGGCAGCCCTTCAGTCGAAAAACCCTCGCCGGCATAGTCGTAGCGGTCAGTCCAGGCCTTGGCCGAATAATGGTCGACGACCAGGATCTCGTCGGGCAGGAAAAGCACCAGGTCGCGCTGGCTCTCTTTGCGCTCGAGAGTGTGTTCGACCGGATCGAACTGGAAGGCGAGGTCGTATCCGAAGGCGCCGTAGAGACCAAGATTGGCGTCTTCCTCGGTCTTGAACAGAGCGGTGATGGCGCGCAGTACGGTGAAGACTGAAGGGACGCGGCTGCGCTCCTCCTCGGTGAAGACACGGCCGGGCTTGGCGACATCGAGGCGGATGAGTGTCTTCGACGTCTCGGCGATGGTGACATCCGCCTGGCTGGCGAGCGCCTTGCTGATGACCGGCAGCAGCGCCTCGCCACGGCGGTTCAGCGCCTCGATGCGCATGGCACGGCCGCGCGCCGAGACGACCAGCGGCGGATCGATGATGGCGGTGTCCCAGCGCGTGTAGCGGCCGGGATATTCATAATTGGAGGAAAACACCGCACCGCGGCGCGAATTCAGGCCGTCGACATAGGCGTCAATCGCACCTGCATAGGGCCGGTCGTGGCGCGCGCGCGTGATGGTTATGCCACCCGCGGTCACGAAACTTTCCGCGCCGTTTTCCAGAACCTTCATCGTCATTGCCGTCTCCATCAGCTTCTTGGGCAACGGACCCGGGAATGGCTTGGAAAAAACAAATGGCCGCCCGGACTTTCCGTTGCGGCCACCCTCTCTTTTCACGCGCACGTGTTCGAACAGGCCGCTGTCAGCAGGCCCACCACCAAATGGTCTTGATCGAACGCATGTTCATGGCGAAATCCATAGCCGCGAAAAACCGGATGCGCAACTGATTTGAAAAGCCTGCGGTGGCTGTCGCTTCTGCGCCTCATGGTACATCGCCAGAACCGGCTATGGCGCTTAGAATGTTCGTCAACAGCAGGAAGACGAGAAAACAATCATGACCGAGCAGATCGAGCGTGCGCGGACGTTCCATTCCCTCCACGTCAAGGGAAACCCGATCGTTCTCTACAACGTCTGGGATCCGGGTTCGGCCAAGATCGTCGAGAAAGCGGGCGCCAAGGCGATCGCCACCGGAAGCTGGCCGGTGGCGGCCGCCTTCGGCTATGCCGATGGCGAGAAAATCCCGCTGGAGCTGGCGCTCGACAACATCAAGCGCATCGTCACTGCCGTCGACCTGCCGGTGACCATGGACCTCGAGGGTGGTTACGGCGTCGACCCGGAAATTGTTGCTCGCACGGTAACGTCGGCACTGCGGGCCGGCGCTGTTGGGTTCAATTTCGAAGACCAGGTTGTCGGTGGCAGCGGCCTGCACGACATCGCTGTTCAGGTAAAACGCATCGAAGCCGCGGCGGCGGCCGTCAAGGCTTCCGGGATACCGGCGTTCATCAACGCTCGAACCGACATCTTCCTCAAGGCGAAACCGGATGCGCATGATGACGCCCTGCTCGACCAGGCCATAGAGCGCGCACAGGCCTTCGAAAAAGCTGGCGCGCACGGCTTCTTTGCGCCGGGCCTTGGCGATGAGGGCCTGATCGAGACACTCTGCAAGGCAATTGCGTTGCCGGTCAACATCATTGCGCTGGCGCATGTGCCGCCGCGCCAGCGGCTGGCGGAACTGGGTGTCGCCCGCATCAGTCACGGCCCGGTGCCTTACCGGCAGATGGCCGAATGGCTGGAGGCGAAGGCGCGGCTGGCTATTTCGGGCTAGGCGGTGATGCTGCATGCAACGGGTTTGGGATTGGCCGAAGCCTCGCAACTTCGTCATCCTCGGGCGGAGCAGGAGCGAAGCGACGTCGCGGAGACCCGAGGATCCATGCCGCGACCTCAGTTGAAGGGCGCAGCGGAACAGAATTCTGAACGTAGCGACGCTTTGAAGTCGCGGCATGGATTCTAGGGTCTGCGCCGCGTCGCTTCGCTCCTTGCTTCGCCCTAGAATGACGAAGCTATGGAGTGCTTCGGCAAACTACGAGGCAAAGCTTTCTCAATCTTCCAGCGTCCCCGACCGGGCGTCGGCGCTCTTCCTGTCGCCGACCAGCTTCAACAGATCCTCGCCGGCGCGGATGATGCGGCGCGAGCGGCGGGTCAGGATGATGCCATCCTGCGGCGCAAACACTTCGGTGCGGCCATCGGCTTCGCCCGGTGCATGGACGATGGTGGCTAGGCGCGCGCCCTTGGCGACGCGGTCGCCGGGTTTCACGTCGTAGAGCACGGCACCGGCCCGTGGCGCCGGCATCATGTCGATGTTTTCCAATGGCGCCACGAAGCCGGTGAAAGGACCCGGCGCGGGCAGGGCGCTATCGGCGATCACGCCGCGCGCCACCAGCAGCCGGTAGAGGCCGTCGGCGTCGGCGTCGGCCAAGGCACCGTCGACATCGAGGATGCCGCGATATTCGACGGTGGTGGCGACGCGACGGTCGAGCTTGGCCACATCGGCGGGGACGTTCTGGTAGGGCATGATCGAGGCGCCCTCGAAGGTGCCGTCGGTGTCCTCGCTCCACAGCACGACCGCGTCGACGCCCATGGCGGCGGCGCAATCGGCCATGGCCGGCCACAGGCTGGTGTGGACGTAGAGATAGGCGAGGCCCTCGTCATCGCAGTGCAGGTCGAGCACGATGTCATGGCCTAGCGAGAGCTGCACCAGCCGCGTCTTCAGCCGCTGGTCGACGCTGCCAAGGGTGGTGTCGGGCAAGAGCGCTGTGTCGGGCGCGGCGAGCAGTGGAAAGCCGCGGTTGAAATTGGTGCGCGTGCCGAGATGGAAGCGGCCCTGATGCTCGCCGAAATGATATTGCGCCCGGCCGACAGGGTTGGCCCAGGGCACGACGGTGAGGTTGCCCTTGATGCGGCCTTCGGCCTCCGCCCTGGCAAGCATCGGCATCAGCGCGTCGATGGCGACGACGCCCGGCAACTCACCGGCATGGAGCGCCGCCTGCAGATAGGCCGAAGGAGCAGCCTTGTCGGAACCAGTGAAGCGGAACAGCGGGAATTCGTAGGAAACCCCTTCGCTTTCGCCGGCGATGCGCTCGATCGATTTCTGCATGACTTCCTCCATCAAGGACCAGAAGACATGCGATTTGAAGGCGCCTATGTCGATTGGTCCAGCCCGCCGCGCTATGGGCGCAAGAGACTATTCAGCCGGGAGCTGGATGACCGGCGCGCGCCGGTCCAGCGCCTGTGACAGCACGGCGACGGTCACTGCCAACAAAGCGAGTGCTGCGCCGACCAGCGGCAAATTGGCATAGGAAACACCGGCGGAAAGGGCCACGCCGCCGATCCAGGCGCCGCTGGCATTGCCGACATTGAAGGCGCCCTGGTTCAGCGTGGCGGCGAGGTTCGGTCCCTCGGAGGTTGCCTCGACGACCCGGATCTGCAGCGGCGGCACGACGACGAAGATGAGCAGGCCCCACAGGAAGACGATGCCGACGGCAACGCTGGCGATTGCGCCGAATTGCCTGAAGCCAACGAAAAGCAGGGCCATCAGTAGCAGCGTGCCGATCACCGTCGGCATCAGTTTCCAGTCGGCCAGTCTGCCGCCGATAATGTTGCCGATGGTCATGCCCGCGCCGAACAGCAGCAGAACCCACGTGACTGCGGAGGTCGACAAGCCCGATACCTCGGTGAGGTAGGGCTTGATGTAGGTGAAGACGGTGAACAGGCTTGCGGAAGTCAGCGCCGCGATCAGCATGGCCAGCCAGACCTGCAGCTTGCCCAGCACGCGCAGCTCGCCGCGCAGGCCGCCACCGCTTGGCTGGGCGACATCGGACGGCACCAGCCAGGCGATCGCTGCCACCGAGATCAGGCCGATACCGACCACGGCAACGAAGGCGGAGCGCCAGCCGAACGCTTCGCCAAGTGCGGTTCCGGCGGGAACACCCAGGATGTTGGAGAGCGTCAGCCCGGCGAACATCAGCGCGATGGCGCTGGCCCGTTTGTTGCGCTGCACCAGGCTGGCGGCAACGACCGAGCCGATGCCGAAGAAGGCGCCATGGCCGAAAGCGGTGAAGACGCGCGCGGCCATCAGCGTCCAGTAATTGGGCGAGATGGCGCAAAACAGATTGCCGATGACGAACAGCACGGCCAGCCCGACCAGCACCGGCTTGCGCGGCAAATGCGCAGTGGCCATGGCGACGATCGGGGCGCCGAAGACGACGCCCAGCGCATATCCTGTGACCAGCAGGCCCGCAGATGGGATCGACACGCCGAGGTCGGCGGCGACCTCGGGCAGCAAGCCCATGATGACGAATTCGGTGGTGCCGATGCAGAAGGACGCAATGGCAAGCGCAAGGATCGGCAAGGGCATGGGGCGTCCAGACTGAATCGGTTCAAATCCAGACTGCGCGAAGGACGCCGCCGTGCGCAAGCGGCATTGCTGCATTGCAGCGATGCAGAAAAGGAAGAGCTTTGAAATGGGTCGCCAACAGGCTGTCAAGCCAGCGGCTTCAGTTCCTGAGCAATGGTGGGCAACAGTTCCGAGACATTCGGGTGGATATGCACGGCACGCGCGAGCGTGTCGACGGGCGCCTTGGCGTACATCAGGTCGAGCACGCAATGAATAACCTCGTCGCCGCCGGGTCCGAGCACCGAGCAGCCGAGGATCTCCCTCGTGTCTGCGTCGACCAGGATCTTCATGAAACCCTGCGTCTCGCCCTTTTCGATAGCGCGGCCGACGCGGGTCATCGGCCGCTGGCCGACCAGCGCGCGACGGCCGGATTTCTTCACCGCGGCCTCGGTCATGCCGCAGCGGCCGAGCGGTGGGTCGATGTAGAGCGCATAGGCTTCGATGCGATCACTGACCTTGCGCGGATCATTGTCCAGCAGGTTGGCGGCGACGATCTCGTAGTCGTTGTAGGAGGTGTGGGTGAAGGCGCCCCTGCCGTTGCAGTCGCCCATCGCCCAGATGCCGGGCACGCTGCTGCGCAACTGGTCGTCTACAGAGACGAAGCCGCGCTTGTCGACCTCCACGCCAGCCCTCTCCAGGCCGAGGTCATCGGTGTTGGGCGTCCGCCCCAGAGCCAGCAGCACGTGAGAGCCGACCACCGGCGGTTTGCCGGCGGAGAAGGTCACGGCAATGTCCTGGCCTTGTCTGGCGAAAGCGATGTCGTCGGCGCCGAGATGGACCGCGATGCCTTCGTTTTCGAGGATCGACAGGATGGCGGCAGAGACGTCCTCGTCCTCGCGGCCGGTCAGGCGTGGGCTCTTTTCGATGACTGTGACCTCCGAGCCGAAGCGGCGGAACATCTGTGCGAATTCGAGCGAGATGTAACTGCCACCGACGACGATGAGATGGCGCGGCAGCACGTCGAGATTCATCATCGAGGAATTGGTCAGATAGTCGATGTCGTGGATGCCGGGCAGGTCTGGGACCGAGGCGCGGCCGCCGGTGTTGAGGAAGATATTTTCGGCGGTCAGCAGATCGTCGCCGACGCGCACCGTGTTGGCGGATTCGAAACGCGCATGGCCGCGATAGAGGGTGCATTTGTCCATGCCGGCAATCCAGGTCTCGAGATTGGTGCGAGCGTCGATCGTCACCTTGTCCTTGCGCGCCTTGATCCTGGCATAGTCGACGCCGACGGGGCCACTGAGCGTCACGCCGTAGTCGGCGGCGCGGCGCGCCAGATGCGCGGCATAGGCGCTGGCGACCATGGTCTTGGTCGGCATGCAGCCGGTGTTGACGCAAGTGCCGCCGACCAGCTTGCGCTCGATCAGCGCCACGCTCCTGCCGGCGGCCGTCAGCCGGCCGGCCAGCGGAGGGCCAGCCTGTCCGGCACCGATGATGATGGCGTCGAAGGTTTTCGTCGTCATGCCACCGCAGCCACGATCAGCAGACCGCCGATGATCGCCACCGCGTCCTCGATGAAGGCGGCGGGCGGATCCTTGCCGAAGGCGGCTGCGAGCCGGCCGCGAGCTTCAGCGCCGCCCAGCGTGCCGATGACAGCGCCGATGGCGCCGGCAATCAAGCCGCCGATGGTGGCGCCGCCTGTCGCGCCGATCACCGCGCCGGTGAAGGCGCCCATGACGATGCGGGCGCCGAATTGCTGCGGCACTTTACGGCTCGGCGTCGACGGCAACTGGTCGGTGACCAGTTCGACGATGGCCAGGATGGTGAAGATGCCGACAGCCGCCCAGTGATTCATGAAGCTCGCCCAGGTGCCGGCAACCGGCAGCCAGCCGAGATAAGCGCCCCAGGCAACGGCAGCCGGCGCCGTCATGGCGCGAAGACCGGCAATGACGCCGATCAGAAGTGCGAGAATGTAGAGCATGGTCGATCCCCCTCGATCACCGGGCCAAGACGGCCTTGAGACACAGGCTACCATAGGTCCAATATTTGGCCAGTACTTGCATCGGCGCTTTTCTGTTGGCCGCACTTGTGCTTTGCAAGGACGTGAACTGGAGACGCGTCATGGTCGAAAGCGAGCGCGTGAAGATGGCGGCCGGCGAATGGTACACCTGCCTCGATGATGAGCTGGAGTCCTTGCGTGTTGTCGCGCGTGACGCGGTGTTCGAGCACAATTGCCTGCCGCCGCGGCAGCGCGGCAATCTCGGGCCGGGCTTGAAAACTTTGCTCGGCAACGCCGGTGAGGGCGCCCGCATCGAGGCGCCGTTCCACTGCGCCTATGGTTTCAACATCTTTCTCGGCGCCGGCGTCTTCCTCAATGCCGGCTGCACCATCCTCGACACGGCGAGTGTGCGCATCGGCAAGGGAACGCTGCTTGGCCCCAATGTGCAGATCTACTGCGCCGAGCACCACAGGGAGGCCGCTGGGCGGCAAGCGGGACTGGAGATCGCCAAGCCGGTCGAGATCGGCGCCAATGCCTGGATCGGCGGCTCAGCCGTCATCCTTGGCGGCGTCAGCATCGGTGAAGGTGCCATCGTCGGCGCCGGCGCGGTGGTGACACGCGACGTGGCTGCGAACACCACGGTGGTCGGCAATCCGGCACGGGCGGTCAAGCGGGATTGAATGGATCAGTGCGACAGCGCGATGCGCTCGTCCTGACCGGCCCGCCTGGAGAATTCGCGCCGATATTGCGCCGGCGATGTCCTGAGCCTTGCGGCGAAATGCTGGCGCAGCGAGGTGGCGCTGCCGAAGCCGGCTTCGAAGGCCACCATGTCCATCGATTTCTCCGTTGCCTCCAGCAACCGTTGAGCCAGTTCTATCCGCTGGCTGGTCAGCCAATCGCCGAAACTGGTGCCGATCGATTTCTGGAAGCGGCGGGTAAAGGTGCGCCGGGTCAGGCCGGCGGCCTCGGCGACGCTATCCAGGCTATGCGTCTCTCCGAGCGCCGCGCGAACCGCGTCGAGGGCTTGGGTGAACCGGTCGGCGTCCGCGCTTCTTGCCACCGGATGCTCGATGAATTGCGCCTGCCCGCCCTGCCGATGCGGGGAAAGGACGATCTGGCGGGCGAGCCGCAGTGCCGCTTCCGCGCCATAGCGGGCGCGCACGATGTGGAGACAGCAGTCCAGACCGGCGGCGACGCCGGCCGAGGTCACGATGTCGCCATTGTCGACATAGAGCACCGAGGCATCGACGGCGACGTCGGGATGGAGTTTCTGCAATTGTTCGGAATAGGCCCAGTGCGTCGCGGCACGACGGCCCGAAAGCAGCCCGGCAGCGGCAATGGCGAAGGTTCCGAGGCAAAGGCCGACGATCAAGGCGCCGCGCCGGTGTGCCTGACGTAGTGCCTTCATCAGCAGCGGCGGTGCCGGCTCGCCGAGACGATGCCAGCTTGGGACGATGACGATGTCGGCGCCGTCGAGCCCTTCGAGCCCATGCGGCGCGGCAATTGTCAGTCCCGCTTCGGTGTGGATCGGACCGGCCTTGACCGCGCAGATGCGGAAGTCGAAGCGCGGCAGGCCAAGCGCCGTCCTGTCCTCGCCGAAGACCAGGCACGGCACGGAAAGATGGAACGGGCTGATGCCGTCGAAGGCGAGGACGGCAATGATCGGGTCGGTCATGGGTGCTTCCGGCAGTTGAAAGCGGATTGTCCCAATTCTTTCGAATGATGTCAATCGGGCCACTTTTAGCGGGCCGGCGCCCCGCCTATTTTCGGCCCATCGCATTCAAGCCGGAAAGGAAAACACCATGTCTGACCCAGCCAACACCACGCCACGCCGGGCGCTGATCGTCGTCGATGTGCAGAACGACTATGATGGCGGCAATCTTGCCATCCAGCATCCGCCGTTCCGCGACAGCGTCGTCCATGTGGCGCGGGCGATGGATGCAGCGACTGCTGCCGGCATCAAGGTGGTGGTCGTCAAGCAGATGGCGCCCGAGACCTCACCTATCTTCGCCAAGGGCAGCCATGGCGGCGAACTGCATCCCGAAATCACCAAGCGTGAGCGCGACCATTATGTCGAAAAGAACCTGCCCTCCGCCTTCACCGGCACCGACCTCGAGGACTGGCTGCGCGCCAACGCCATCGATACGATCACGGTGGTCGGCTACATGACGCATAATTGCGACCTGTCGACCATCATCCACGCCGTGCATATGGGCTTTGCCGTCGAGTTCCTGTCGGATGCGACCGGCTCGGTGCCTTACGCCAACAGCGCCGGCTACGCCTCGGCCGAGGAGATCCACCGCGTGGTCACGATCATCCTGCAGTCGCGCTTCGCCGCCGTGCTCAAGACCGCCGAATGGGTCGAGTGCCTGAAGACCGGCGCGCTGCCGGAACGCGACACCATCTTCGGCTCCAACCAGCGGGCGCTCTCGCGCAGCGCTGCTTAGGGTTATCCGAAAACAGAAGGGCGCCGCATCGCTGCGGCGCCCTTTGCGGTTTGAACTGAAGGATTTTAGAACAGGCCTTCGATCTGGCCCATCTCGTTGAGGAAGATCTTTTCCGAGGACGGCGCCTTGGGCAGGCCGGGCATGGTCATGACCTCGCCGCAGATGATGACGACGAAGCCGGCACCGGCCGAAAGCCTGACCTCGCGCACCGGCACCGTGTGGCCGGTCGGCGCGCCGCGCAGGTTCGGGTCGGTCGAGAACGAGTACTGCGTCTTGGCCATGCACACCGGCAAGTGGCCGTATCCGGCGTCTTCCCAGGCCTTGAGCTGGTCGCGCACCGACTTGTCGGCGATCGCTTCCGAGCCGCGATAGATGCGCTGGACGATGGTGTTGATCTTCTCGAACAGCGGCATGGCATCGGGATAGAGCGGCGCGAACTGCGAAGCACCGGATTCGGCCAGTGCCACCACCTTGTTGGCGAGATCCTCGATGCCGGCCGAGCCGTGCGCCCAGTGCTTGCACAGGATCGCCTCTTCGCCCATCGAGGCGACATAGTCCTTCATCGCCTGGATCTCGGCGTCGGTGTCGGAGTAGAAGTGGTTGATGGCAACCACCGCCGGCACGCCGAACTGGCGGATGTTCTCGATGTGGCGGCCGAGATTGGCGCAGCCCTTCTTCACCGCTTCGACGTTTTCCTTGCCGAGGTCTTCCTTCTTGACGCCGCCATTCATTTTCATGGCGCGCACGGTGGCGACAATGACGGCCGCCGCCGGCTTGAGGCCCGCCTTGCGGCACTTGATGTCGAAGAACTTTTCAGCACCGAGGTCAGCGCCGAAGCCGGCTTCGGTGACGACGTAGTCGGCGAGCTTGAGCGCCGTCGTGGTGGCGACGACCGAGTTGCAGCCATGCGCGATGTTGGCGAACGGGCCGCCATGCACGAAGGCCGGGTTGTTCTCCAGCGTCTGCACCAGGTTCGGCTGCATGGCGTCCTTCAACAGCACGGCCATAGCGCCGTCGGCCTTGAGGTCGCGGGCATAGACCGGCGACTTGTCGCGGCGATAGGCGACGATGATGTCGCCGAGGCGCTTTTCGAGGTCCTTCAGGTCGGTCGACAGGCACAGGATGGCCATGACTTCCGAGGCGACGGTGATATCGAAACCGCCCTCGCGCGGGAATCCGTTGGCGACGCCGCCGAGCGAGCAGATGATTTCGCGCAGCGCGCGGTCGTTCATGTCCATGACGCGGCGCCAGACGACGCGGCGGGTGTCGATGCCGAGCTCATTGCCCCAGTAGATGTGGTTGTCGATCAGCGCCGAAAGCAGGTTGTGCGCCGTGGTGATGGCATGGAAGTCGCCGGTGAAGTGGAGGTTCATGTCCTCCATCGGCACGACTTGCGCATAGCCGCCGCCGGCGGCACCGCCCTTGACGCCGAAGTTCGGGCCCAGCGAGGCCTCGCGGATGCAGATGATCGCCTTCTTGCCGATGCGGTTCAGGCCGTCGCCGAGACCGACCGTGGTCGTGGTCTTGCCTTCGCCGGCCGGCGTCGGGTTGATGGCGGTGACGAGGATCAGCTTACCGTCCTTGTTGCCCTTCACCGATTTGATGAATTCAGCTGAGATCTTGGCCTTGTCGTGGCCATAGGGCAGCAAATGTTCGGTCGGGATACCGATCTTCTGGCCGATCTCCTGGATCTGCTTTTTCCTGGCGCCGCGCGCGATCTCGATGTCGGACTTCACTTCGGCCATGACGGCTTTCCTCTGGATTGGACGATGGAGGGGACGGGTTGATCTTACTCGCAGGCAGGTTGGACCCGGGCGCGGGCATGTTCTAACCCTGTCGCTGCCGCGGCGTCAACTTTCATGCAACTATGTTTCCTATAGAGAAAATTCCTCTGCGGACCGGCCGACCTGTCATCGGTTCTTCCTGGCTCCGTTGCCGCGCCGTATAGAAGCCAGAGGACACGCCGCGCCGCCGTCTCAAAACAGCCGCACAATGCACGGAATGCGACAGAGGCGACGGCGCAAATTCGCCATCGCCTGGTCCCTAATGGAACAGCGCTACTGCGTCAGAACGTTGCTGATTTCGACCATGTTGGAGCGCACCCTGAGCACATAGAAGCCCATCGTCGTCAGATGCGTCGGCAACAGCCAGCCATCCTCGCGGCCATTGGCGATGATGAAAGGCTGGATCTTCAGCGCCGAAACGAACTGCGAGTCCATTGTGTCCCACAGGTTCTGCAGATGCTTTTCCTTGATGACGTCCTCGAAGTCGGCCTGGGCGCCCTTCATCAGGCCGTAATAGCCATAGAGCTGGCCATAGGCGAACCAGTAGCGGTCGTCGGCGCGGAAGTCGAACCAGCCATTGTTGTGGTTCTCGGCGCGTTCCTTGAGGATCGCCGAGGTCGAGCCGATGTCGGACGAGATGCGGTCGATATACTGTTTCAGATTGTCGGCGCGGGCGTCGAATGTCGCCTGGCAGGTAGCAAGGCGAGCGTTGAAGGAACGCAGCATGCGCACAGCGTCGCGATAGTAGCTCGGTGTCGGCGTCTTGGGGCCGAACGGGTTCAGGCCGAAATACCAGGTCTCCTCGTCGAACTGCAGGTTGCCGCGGGCATTCTGCAGATCGCTGTCGATCTGCGAGGTGGTGCGGACGCGGCCGAGATTGTCAGCGAGTTCGGTCGCGGTGCGCCGCACCGCCTGGTTGATGCCGCGCTGGAAGGAGGCCTTGTTGTCCATCCACGGCGTGTTGTCCCAGTCGATGCCGAACAGGCCAAGCTTGTAGAGGATCATCGACGAGATCCAGGCATTCTGGTTGACGTTGAAGTCGGTCAGGTCGGCGGCGATCTGGGCAATGCCGGAGTTGCCGCAGGTCTTGGCGGTGTCGGTGCCGGCGCCGGCGGAGACCTGTTCGCCGGCGGAGACATTGCGCTTCTCGAACGTGTAGGTGTCGGGATAGTTCGGGTTGAAATTGTTCCACCATTGGGTGGCGTAGAAGAAATTGGCGTAGAGGCCGATCAGCACCAGCAGGGCGAGGCCGACCGCCGCCTTAAGGATCCAGCCGCGCTGCGTGTACCAGCGCCCGGCCCACAGGAACGGCCACAGGATGACGCCGATCAACAGGCCGATGCCGCGGCCAATCCACTGGAAAATGCGGGTGAAGAAATTCACGATCGGATCGAGCATGGCTGTGTCACCCCCTCAAAGCATGACGCCAAAAAGTTGCAGGCTTTTTGGATAACATCATGCGCCAAAACAAGAAGTTAGAACGACATAACGATTCATTTCGTTCTAAAGCGCGTCGCGTCGAACGGATTCATGCGACGCGCTTTAGGTCTTTGGTCTATGCATGTCGTTCTCCCAAAACCGAGGTCACTTTTGGGCGACATGCATTAGTCAGTCAGGCCGTAGAGGCGTGTGCGAAACGCCACCTTGTCCTTCAAATATGTGGTTTTGAGAACGTCCACAACATGCGATCGCCACGCGTCGCTGAAGCCGCCATAGTCCTCATAAAAGCCGTCCTTGTTGAAGATGTAACGCGAGACGAAGTCCGACGGTACGAAATCCGAGATCAGCCGGTTGGTCAGCCAGGCGTCGGGGTGGTCAGGCTTGGCGCGGATGACAAGGAAACGTTGCTGCGGGAAGACATCCTCGATCTTGAGGTGGCCGAGTTGGGCGATCTCGCGCTTGGCGGCGTTGAGGAACGGAAAATTGCCGTCTCTGGTGATCAGGTCGGCATGGCTCTGGATCCAGGTCTGCAGCCAGACCTTGTCGACATAGGTCAAATTGCGGTTCGGCTCGGCATCGCGGATCAGCGCGCGCACCACCATCTCGGCGCGGTGCTCGAGATAGCCCGAGGTCTCCACCCAGGAGGCACGCGGCAGCTCGATGCGGCCGGTGGTGGCGAGGAACTTGAACACCTTGTCGGCGTCGTTGATGGAGAGATAGCTGACCTGCCACGGCCGCGAGCGGCGGAAACCGGGGGCGGCCGGATCGCTGATCACCGTCGTTATATCCGGATCGACGAACACGTAGAGGCCGCCGAAGTGGCTGGTCCAGTAGGCGTTGTGGCGGAAGATCACCTGGTCGGGCACCAGCGCGTTCTCGCGGATGTCGCCGCAGATTTTGGCGAGCTCCACCATGCGGTTCAGCATGGCGCTGTCGCGCCAGGCATCGGGCTCCTGCTTCAGCCGGTCCACGAGCTTGCCGAGTTCGGCGGCCTTGCCCAGCACATCCTCGGCCGACAGCACCTTGAATTCGACCTGGCTGATCGACAGCAAATCCTCGATGTCGTTGACCTTGGGAATGGAATCCTCGATCTCGCCGTAGATGACGTCCTTGATCGTCAGCGCATCGATGGCGCGCCGGTTCCTGGACATGAACTCGAACATGAGTTGCGAGGTGTTGGAGAAGGCGGTGTGCACCACCGGCAGGTCGATCTGCGACGGCGTCAGGATGATGAAACGGCGGTTGACCTCGTTGGGATCGAGATAGTCATAATCGTCACATTCCTCGGCCACTTCCGGCGAGAAGCCGGTGCGGTCGATCTGGAAGCTCTTCAGTTTCGTCGGCTTCAAGCCGAACGCGGCGAGCGCTTTGTTGTAGCGCTGGATCAGATGCGGCTCGTCGACCGTCAGCAACCGGCCGTAGATCAGCTCATTGTCGCGCAGAAGATCGGGCTTCTTGGTAGGTTTGGCGGTCAAGGTGCATCGCTCCCTAGGAGCGTGCCAGCACCCCCCTCTGGCCTGCCGGCCATCTCCCCCTCAAGGGGTGAGATTGGCAGCGTCGTCCATGCTGCTTTTCCAGATAGGTCGAAGATTGGCGAAAGCGATGATGGAAGTCGATCTCCCCCTTTGAGGGGGAGATGGCCGGCAGGCCAGAGGGGGGTAGGCGCGCACTCACGCATTCCACAGCCCCTTCTTCTTCATCTCCTCCATCTCGCGCGCGGCCCGTTCGCGCAGGCGGGCGTCGCGCAGCAGCTTTTGTACGGCGGAGTCGTCGGACTTGTCGGAATAGCGGAACTCCGAGTCGGCGTAGCGGTTGATCTCCTGCATGACCATGTCCATCGAAAACGGTCCGCGCAGTTCCTCGATCATCGCTTTCTTCTCGTTATAACCCTTGTGCATGAAGACTTCCGGCTTCTCGAACCAGTCGTCGGGAAGCTCGATGTCCATGGCGCGCATCTTGATGGCGTCGGTGACGTTCTTGATGGCGCGGCCGGTGAAGCGGGGCTCGGCATCCTTGATCAGGTGCAGATAGGTGCCGATGTCGGCCATCGTTTTCGGCGCGCCGTTCTCCTTCATGTAGCGCTCGTAGACCTTCATCAGCCCGTCTTCTTGCGGCCTCTCGTGCTCCTCATAGGCTTCGGTCACGGCGCGCTGGATTTCCTGCGCGGCGTAGAGATCGTGGTCGCCGAGCGGGATCTTGTGGTTTTTTCCCGCCAGCAGGACAAAAATGTCGATGTAGTCGTCGCGGCTCTGCGGCCCGTCGACCAGCCAGCGGGCGCCGGCGCGCTGACGCAGCGCGTCGTCGACATTTTCGGGGTAGTTGGAGAACATGCCGAACGAGCAGTTGCCGCGCACCACGGTGGCGGCACCGGCGAAGGCATCCATCAACACGCCGGTGATTTCCTGCTGGCCGGCCGAGGCGCGGTCGTCTGAGCGGCGCGCCGCCACCTGGTCGATGTCGTCGATGGTGCCGAATCCGATGACGCGCGGGTTCAAGACATTGTTGATGAACTGGCGGCAGTTCTGGCCTGATTTGCCCTGATAGGACGAGATCTGGTCGACGCCGAAATTCTCGTAGGCGAAGGGATAGCCGGCGACCTGGCAATAGCCGTTGACGAGGCCGGCGATCATCTGGATCAGGGTCGTCTTGCCGGTGCCGGGGGCGCCGTCGCCGATGAAGGTGAACAGGAAGCCGCCGAGTTCGACGAACGGATTGAGTTCGCGCTCGAAGTCGTAGGCCATCAGCATCTTGGCGAGCTTGACCGACTGGTATTTGGCGATGTGATTGCCGACGACCTCTTCCGGCTTCTTGAATGTCATCACCAGCGGTTTTGAACGCTTGCCCGGCGCGACGTCGAAACCATCGAGGGTGAAATCGTCGGCATCGATACGGATATGCGCGTTCTCGAACGGGCCGATGCCGTCGAAGCGGCCCTTGCGGGCCAGAAGCCCGTCGATGGCGACGCGGGCGAAGGCACGCGCCCTTGTCATCAGGTCGGCGTCGTCGGACGATCCCGAGATCGCCTTGTCGAGGCCGGCCAGGATCGACTTCACCGCATCCTGCGGCGTGTCGAACAGGAAGTCCGGTTCGGGACTATCGTTGGGCGCCTCGCCGTCGCTGTCGATCAGCTGGAACAGGTAGGAGGCGAGGCTGAAGGCCGAAATGTAAGCCGAGGCCGACAGAAGCTTCTTGAAGGTAGACGCCTCGTCGCCTTCGAGCGGCGCGCGGGTGTTCTTGGCCTGCAGGCTTTCAAGGTCCGAGCCCTCGGCAAAGACGTCCGATATTGCCAGCGCGATCGCCGTGCCGCGCCGGGCGCGAAACAGGAGCGTGTGCTGCGGGATGGTCAGCAGCTGATCATCGGGATGAACGGCGCCGACGGTCTTCGACAGCTCGACCTCGCGCGTGCGGCGCACCGAACCGACCGAGACGGTCGAGACGAAGCGGCGGTTGGTGCCGGCAAGCGCTGTGCCGGAGGAGCTAGACGGGTCCTCCAGCACGACGACGCGGGTGATGAAGCTCTGCGCGGTAGCGCGGTGCTTCTCGATGGCGGCTTCCGGGATGGTGGTCAGGCCGGTATCCATGAAGGGTGCTCCGTGGTGTGACGGTCAGACGTCCGAGATGACCTGTCCGTTGGACAGGATGTGAACCTTGTAGCCGGCAAAGACCTTTTGCGCCTCGCCGGCGGCGTAGAGCGCCTGATAGGCCTCGTGCGGGATCAGCGCGTGGTTTTCATAGCTCGACACGCCCTGGCGCGCGGCTTCCAGATCGTCGGTGTTGATGAAGAATTCCTGCGTCGTCTTTTCGCTGGAAAACAGGCCCTTGCGGCCGGGCTTTTCGGCCTTGGAATAGACCTCCTGGATGGTCCAGGTCAAAAGCCAGGCATTTTCGGGCTTGCGCACCTTGGCCAAAACCTCGGTCACCGTCGAATTGTTGTCGGTGATGCCAGCCGAATAGAACGGGCCGAGCACAACGCGGCGCAGCTGCTTGGGGTGCAGCGGCTCGAAATCCTTGTCGAGATTGACCGCGATGGTCGCCGGCGACAGCGTGTAGGCGGAGTTCTTCTCGGTGAAATCGTCGAAACGGTGGGCAAGCTCGGGATTGAGCAGGCCATCGACCGGCAGCGGAATGTCAATCGTCTCGTTCAGCTTGCCGTTTCTATCGACAAGCTGGCGAATCATCGTTTCGGACGAATCCTCCACCGTCACCATGTAGACTAGCGGCAGGTTGGCGCTGCCGTCGAACGTCGCCCAGTGGACGAGATAATAAGGCCGCCCCGTCTTCGGATTGACCGAGACCTTGGCCGTTTGCGCCAAGGTGAACGGGCCGAACGTGTTCTCGCTTTTCACGTCCTCGAGATAAAGCCGCTCGGCTATCGACTTCTGCAGCGCCGCGGGGAATTCCTTGTGGCGCAGGATGAAGTCGGCCATTTCCTCGCGCAACTCGCCGGCGAGCGGAATGTTGGCAAGCCGCGCGTCGGCCTGGCGTCGGTCGTTTTCCAGTTCGAGCAGGTTCTGGAACACCGGAAATCCGCTTTCGGCGCGCGAAATGCGGAATGTGTCCATGAAGCCGAGCCGGTTGCGCCAGCAGGAAAACGACTTGTCGAGCCTGGCGATGTGTTCGGCGACGATCTTGGCGACGATGCCATGCCGGTAGAGCGGCGAGCGATCGTCGCGCATGAACACTTCAAGGCCGCTGAGTGCGGCCGTGATGGCGGAAAAATACCGTGCCGCCGCTTCGTTTTCGGGGGTCATGCCTGTGCGCTCGCGGGCAGTCCTGTCACTCCTAAGACTGCACGTAGTTCGCCGAATTGTGCTTCTTCAGCACCTCGTCGAAGCGGCGGGCAAAGGCATCGTCGGCCAGCTTCTTGCGGCGCTGGATGTCAGCGGTAGCGACCATGTTCTTCTCGTGCATCTCAAGCAGGTCACCGATGTGCTTTTGCGAAGCAGCCCCGATGCCGGCCATGGTTTCCTCGGCGGTGTTGTCGACCTGGCTGCCCAGCGTGTTGATCTTGTGGGCGACGTCCTGCTGAGCTGCGGTCTTCAGCGAATCTTCCAGCGCCTTGTAGAGCACGATGCGCTGCTCGGTATCGATGGTCAGCTTGTTGATCAGCGTCGATTGCGCCGCGATCTGGTTGTTGAGCGAATCGACGAAGGTCTGGAACATCGAGGTGTAGCGCTCGAGCGTCTGGCTCTCGGCCAGCAGCTCCTGCTCCTTGGCCTGCTTTTCGTTGTATTCCGTCGCCAGCTTGGAGCGTTCGCCTTCGAGCTGCGTGCGATCCTTCTGGCTGGTCGAAGCGGCGATCTTGTTTTCGATGTCGAGCAGCATCGGGTTGAGCTCCTCGATGCGCTTCTGCACGGCTTCGAGGTTGGTCATGGTGGTCTTGCGGCGCTCGATCACCTGCGACAGGCTGGTTTCCGAGGTCTTGTAGCGTTGGTCGAGGACCTCTTTCTGCGCCTTCAATATGCCGACGATGGTGTCGGATTTGACCAGCAGTTCCTGCAGATTGCCGGCCAGCGACATGTTGCGGACGCGGTCGGTGCGCATGCGCTGCTTGCTCTGGCTGGAGAAGATGCCGATGAATTTTTCCCAGCCGGTGTAGTTCTTCATGCTCTCGAACTCGGCGCCGAAGACGTTGGTGGCGTCCTCCAGCCCGATGATCAGGTCGGCAATGTTGCCTTCCATCACCTTCTGCTGCTTCAGCACATCCTCGATGCGGGCGTTCTCGAGGTCGAAATTTGCGTCGCCGATCTTCTTGTCTGATGTGGCAAGCGTATCAAGCATGGTGCCGGATTGCTCGATCTTGGAGCGCATGTCCTGCACGACCTGCTTGGTCTTGGCAATTTCGGCGTCGAAATTCTGCAATGTCGCCATTGGGGCCTCCCGCTTCGGCATGACGTCGCTGGTCGCGAACAGCGGCGAATATATGTGGGGCATCAGGGGATTGAAAGACGTGAAGATAAGGGCGGCGTGAAAACAAAAAAATTCGTCAGGGTCTTGAAAACCAGTGAAGGCGTGGGCTTAGCGTGATTAGCTTGCCGACCAGCCATAGTTCAGCTGTCATTGAACTTTCATGCGGCAAGGCGAAGGCGCACGGATGCCTTTGTATTGGGCAAACCACCGAAGCAATCGCGGCCGCGATATGCGAGGAGAAAGCCGGCTTTACAGAGCTGACGAACAGCGGATCAGGGCTTGGGATCGGCCTTCAGATAGGCAATGACATTGGCGATGTCGTCGTCTTTGGCCAGGCCGGCAAACGCCATCTTGTTGCCGGGCACTTTCAGCTTGGGTGCTCTGAGATACTCGGCGAGATTGGCTTCATCCCAGACCAGGCCGGCGGCGCCGGCACTCTTCATCGCCTCGGAATAGCGGCCAAGAAAACTCTCCGCACTTCCGGCGGTGCGACCAACGACGCCCAGCAGATGCGGACCGACCTTGTCGCGGTCGGTGGCTGCTTCATGGCAGGCCATGCACCGGTTGAAGGCCTTCTTGCCCAGGGCCGGGTCGCCGCCGGCATGGGCCACAAGCGAGCTGGCAAGGAGAAGGATGCTGGCGGACGAAGCGGCTCGAAACATGCTGCCCCCGGAGAGTTCTGGCTGGCGGCCTTATAGTACCGAGGCTTTAACAAACGCTGCATCGCGGAAACAAACGCTGCATCGCGGCGGGATTGCGGAAGACAGGCCCGCGAGTCAGGCCTGTTGTGCCAGATCGCGGCGCAGGAAATCATTCAGCCGCTCGACCGCCTGGGTCGTCGACAGCGGGTTGCGAAGGATGCCGATTTCGAGGTCCGGCAGCACCGGAAGCCCTTCATTGCCGCCGACGATGCGCAGCGACGGCGGTACGCTGCGCAGGGCGAGGCCAGCCACCGCGAGCCCGGCCTGGACGACGGCGATCAGGCCAAGCAGAGAGGCGCTTGAATAGGTACAGCGATAGGAGCGGTCGGCATCGCCAAGCGCCTGCAGAACATTCATCCTGGCGGCGCAGCCCGGTTCGAACAAGGCGACCGGAAGCGGATCGGTCTCCCAGGCGACATGGTTTGATGAGGCGACCCAGACGAAGCGTTCCAGCCGGATCACCTCAAGCGGCTGCTCCGGCAAGCGGGTGATGATCGCCAGATCCAGCCGCCCCTCCGCCAGCGTCTTCACCAGCGCGGTCGACTGTTCGCAGATCAACTCCACCGTCACCAGGGGATGCTCCGCCGCGAAGCGTGAGAGCACGGGCGGCAGGAGGAAGGCGGCATAATCGTCGGGCACCCCCAAGCGGGCGCTGCCTGTTTCCTTGGGCCGGGTGACACTTGCCCAGGCTTCATCCGACAGTTTCAGCAACCGGCGCGCATAGATCAGGAAATCCTCGCCGATCGCATTGGGAGTGACGGTTCTGGGACCACGCACCAGAAGCTGGTTGCCGACCATCTCCTCCAGCCGCTGCATCTGCATGCTGACCGCCGACTGGCTGCGGCCGACCCTGGGTGCTGCATTGGAAAGGCTGCCGCTCTCGACGACGGCGACAAAGGTTTTCAGCAGATTGAGATCGAGTGGCGCGGCCATGGTGCTATCAGTATATCGAATAGGTCATCACAAATCTATTCGCTTGTTTGAAGGTGGCGCCAGTGACCAGATGGTTGCTGGGATCGCTGGGAAACCACCACATGACGGACGCCTCGACAGCCCGCTTTCCGGCCGCGAGCCTTGCTCTGGCAATGGTGATCGCCGGTACGGTCGGCGCCTTCGCCACGGAATCGGGGCTGCATCCCGTCGCCGTCGTCTTCTGGCGATGTGTGTTCGGCGCGATATTCCTTTTCTTATGGTGCCTGTTGCGCGGCTATCTGCCGGATCGGACGCTGTCGCCGTCTCGGCTTGCCCTTGCAGCACTTGCCGGCGTCTGCATGGTGCTGAGCTGGACGGCCTTCTTCGCCGGCTTCGCCATGACATCGATCGCCACGACGACGATTATCTACCATATCCAGCCGTTCTTCGTGGTCCTGATCGGTGTCGTCTTCCTCAAGGAGCGCATCTCGCTCGACCAACTGCTGTGGATGCTCGGTGCGTTTCTCGGCGTCGTGCTGGCCAGCGGCCTCGTCTTCGCGCACGGCCACGACGATGCCAACTGGGCGCCGGGCATTGCGCTGACGCTGGGCGGCGCAATGCTCTACGCCGTTACAACGATCCTCGCCAAGGGCCTTGGTCAGCAGCGCGCCGAAATTACGGTACTCTGCCAAACACTGGTTGGGGTCGTCATGCTCGCCCCGTTCGCCGGCATCGGCCAACATATTGCGCCTGCGTCATGGGGCTGGCTGCTCGGCATCGGCGTGCTGCACACTGGCATCGCCTACGTGTTGATGAATTCGGCCTTTCCGCGCCTGACGACACCGGTGATCGGCGTCATCACCTTCATCTATCCCGTCGTCGCCATCATCGTCGACTGGGCGATCTATGGGCATCCGCTCGGACCGGCGCAGGCTGCCGGCATGGCGCTGATTGCAGTGGCGACGCTGGGTGTGCGGCTGGGTTGGCGGTTTCCGAAGTGGCGTGTCTCGACCGTATGAGCCCGGTGCAATTCCAAGAAAAGCACATAGCGCTCCCCCTGGGAACTGCTCCAAAAACCAAGAGACAGAGTCAGCCCTTGATAAAGCCGATGAAGTCGTCGGGCGCGGCGCGGCCCATTTCTTCTTCCCAATGACGGCGGCAGAGCGAGACATAGACGTCCTTGCCGATCGCCACCTGCTCGCCCAGGCGCGCCACTTTGCCATCGGGGCCGAGGCGCACGACCATCGTCGCCTTGCGGCCGCAGCGGCAGATTGTACGCACTTCGCGCAAATCGTCGGCGATGGCCAGCAGCGCGCGCGAGCCGGAAAACAGCTTGCCCTGGAAATCGGTGCGCAGGCCGTAGCACATGACCGGGATATTCAGCCGGTCGGCGATGCGGGCGAGCTGCCAGACCTGCTCCTCCTCGAGGAACTGCGCCTCGTCGACGAAGACGCAATGCACTGACGTATGCGCGTGATGATCGGCGACGCGGGTGAACAGATCGTCGCCATCGCGGAACATCTCGGCTTCCGTCTCCAGGCCGATGCGCGACGAGATCAGGCCGGTGTCGCCCTTGCGGTAGTGGCCGGCGACGAACAGCATCGTGCCCATGCCGCGCTCGCGATAATTGTAAGAGGCCTGCAAGAGCATCGTCGTCTTGCCGGCGTTCATAGTCGCGTAGTGGAAGTAAAGCTTGGCCATGCCGCTCTTTTAAGCCGACTTGCCCTGATACGGGGAGGGGCGGTCGCCCGCATTCCCCTGAAAAAGCCCGCCCGTCTTCGAAAAAACCGTCCGGCATGGCAAAAGCGCCTGATGTGTCGCTGATTGGCCAGCCCGCGCCGTTGATCGTGATTGTCTTAATGCTTGAAACCACACCAGAATGGTGTTTGGCTGACGAAACAAGGCGGGCATAGAAACCGTAGCTACGCTTCGCCAAAGAATCACAATGGGAGACTGTCTATGTCGCGTATGAACTCTTTCGTCGCCGGCCTCGGCCTGGCGGCTTTTTTGTCCACCAGCGCTGCCTTTGCCGGCGATCCGGCGAGCTGCAAGGCGGTGCGTCTTTCCGATGTCGGCTGGACCGACATCCAGGCGACGACCGGCGTCGCATCGGTACTGCTCACCGCGCTCGGCTACGAACCGCAGACGATCCAGCTGTCGGTGCCGGTGACCATGGCGTCGCTGAAGAACAAGGATCTTGATGTCTTCCTCGGCAACTGGATGCCGTCGATGACCAACGACATCAAGGACTACACCGCCGACGGTTCGGTCGAGACCATCAGCGAAAACCTCAGTGGCGCCGGCTACGGTATCGTCGTGCCGACCTATGTCGCGGACGCCGGCGTCAAGACGCTGACCGACCTCGGCAAGTTCAAGGACAAGTTCGACGGCAAGATCTACGGCATCGAGGCCGGCAATGATGGTAACCGCATCATCCTCGACATGATCAAGAACCCGAAGGACAATCTCGAAGGCTTCGAGCTGGTCGAATCCTCGGAGGCTGGCATGCTCACGCAGGCCGAGCAGTCGATCAAGAGCAATGAGTGGATCGCGTTCCTCGGTTGGACGCCGCATCCGGTGATGGGTGCCATGAAGATCACCTATCTCGATGGCATGGGCGACAGCGGCTTTGGCGCAGCCACCGTGCATACCAATGTGCGCAAGGGTTACACCACCGAGTGCCCGAATGCCGGAAAATTCATCGCCAACCTGAAGTTCAATCTCGACATGGAAGGCGAGATAATGGACGCGATCCTCAAGGGCGCCGATGCCAATACGGCTGCGACCGACTGGCTCAAGAAGCATCCGGACGCGGTTGCTCCATGGATTGCCGGCGTGACCACTTTCGATGGCGGCGACGCGGCTGCAGCCGTGAAGACTGCGCTCGGAAGCTGAGCAGGTCTTGCGTTCGGCGTGACCGATCAAGAAGGGCAGTCACTTTAGAAGGGGCTGCCCTTTTTCATATCCTGTGACAAGATGACCGTCCGGCAAGGACGGCGACTGTCAAAGAGGGGCAAGATGGATCCGATTTCAAAATTCTTTGTCAGTTACAAGATCCCCATAGGCGAATGGGGCAAAGCGTTCTTCACCTTCCTTACCGACAATTTCAACACCTTCTTCCGCGGTCTCTCCGGCGGTTTGAATTTCCTGCTCGACGGAGTGGTCGACACGCTGCTGCTGGTACCGCCGGTCCTTCTCATCGCGCTGATTGCACTGCTTGCCTATTATCTGCAGCGATCGAGAGGCTTGGCCGTGGCTGTCTTTCTCGGGTTGCTGTTCATCCTCAACCAGAACCTCTGGAAGCAGACGGTAGAGACGCTGGTGCTGGTGGTTGCCGCCGCCGCCGTCTCGATGGCCATCGGTGTGCCACTCGGTATCTGGGCGGCGCACAAGCCGAAGGTCTATCGCGTCATGCTGCCGGTGCTCGATTTGATGCAGACGCTGCCGACCTTCGTCTACCTGATCCCGGTGCTGACGCTGTTCGGCCTCGGCAATGCGCCCGGCCTCATCGTCACCATCATCTTCGTCATCCCGACCGCGGTTCGTCTCACGCATCTCGGCGTTGTCTCGGTGCCGAAGTCGATCGTCGAAGCCGGCGAGGCGTTCGGCGCCACCAAGAGCCAGTTGCTGTGGAAGGTGGAGCTGCCCTCGGCGCTGCCCACCATCATGGCCGGTCTGACGCAGTCCATCATGCTGTCGCTGTCGATGGTGGTGTTTGCCGCACTGATCGGCGCTGGCGGCCTCGGCACCGAAATCAACCGGGCGCTGGGTTCGCGCAAGATCGACCTCGGGCTTGAGGCGGGCCTCGCCATCGTCGTCTTGGCCATCGTGCTCGACCGGATGACCCGCATCGCCGTTGGAGGCAAGAAATGACCGTCGCCGTCGATTTCCGGAACGTCGATATCGTCTTCGGCGCCGACCAGGCCGGATCGCTGAAGATGGTCGACGCCGGAGCCAGCCGCGCCGAGATCCTCGACAAGACCGGCAATGTACTGGGTTGCGCCGGCGCCAGCCTGACCGTGAACGAGGGCGAAATCTCCGTGCTGATGGGTCTCTCCGGTTCGGGCAAGTCGACATTGCTGCGGGCGGTCAACCGGCTCAACGTGGTGTCGCGCGGCCAGGTGCTGGTCAAGGATGGCGACAAGACCGTCGACGTCGTCACCTGCGACGAGGCGACCCTGCGGCGCCTGCGCCAGAAACAGGTGGCGATGGTGTTCCAGCAGTTCGGCCTTTTGCCCTGGCGTACGGTGGAGGAGAATGTCGGTCTCGGCCTCGAACTCGCCGGCGTACCGGAGCAAGAGCGCAAGGAGCGCGTGCAACGCCAGCTCAAGCTGGTCAATCTCGACCAGTGGTCGAAGAAATACGCGCATGAGCTGTCGGGCGGCATGCAGCAGCGCGTCGGCCTGGCGCGGGCCTTCGCCACCGAGGCGCCGATCCTGTTGATGGACGAGCCGTTCTCGGCGCTCGACCCGCTGATCCGCACCAAGCTGCAGGACGAATTGCTGCAGCTGCAGGCCGAGTTGAAGAAGACCATCATCTTCGTCAGCCACGACCTCGAGGAGGCGCTGAAGATTGGCTCCCACATCACCATCATGGAGGGTGGGCGCATCGTGCAAACCGGCGCGCCGGAGGACATCGTGCTGCGGCCTGCCAACGACTATGTCCGCGACTTCATCGCCAATGTGAACCCGCTGTCGGTGCTGACCGCCTGGAACGTGATGCGCGACCGTCGCGATCTGGAGCACGGCAAGGACGGCTGGGTGTGGCTCGACCGCCGCAAGACGACGCGCTTCAAGATCGACGATCACGGGCTGGTGGCGGCGGCCGAACGCGACGGCAAGCCGGCGGTGTGGGTGTCGTGCGCCGACGTCGAAGGCCAGCCCGAGGAAGTAGCGCAGGTGTTCTGGGCCAACCCCGGCACCTCGTTGAAAACCGTCATGCTGGCCATGCACCGTTCGCAGACCGCTCCCGTTGCGCTGTTCGACGACCAGTCGCGCTTCGTCGGCGCCATCGGCATCCGCGATGTGCTGAGCGCGGTGCTGCGGCGGTAACGCCAAATTCGTGGACGCCGCCGCGGGCAGCGGAGGCTGCTTGAATGCTTTTTATGCCACCAGCGGCAGGCGCAGTTGCGTCAGCAGGCCACCGCCCGGGTTGTTGGACAGGCGGATCTCGCCACCTGCGGCGCGCGCGATGTTGCGGGCAATGGTCAGGCCGAGGCCCAGACCACCGGTCTGGCGGTTGCGCGATTGTTCAAGGCGCACGAACGAGCCGAACACGGCGTCGATCTGTGCCTGCGGTATGCCCGGCCCTTCGTCGCGGATGGTGAGCAAGATCATGTCCTCCGACCGGCGCAGCGAAAGATGCGCCTTCTTGCCGTAGGTGACCGCGTTCTGTACCAGATTGGTGACGCAGCGCTTGAGCGCGACCGGCCGCGCCATGCAGATCAGCCCGCGCGAACGGGTCTCGTCGTCGAACGACACGTCGTCATAGCCGTCGGCGATCGATTCCACGAGCGACCAGAAATCGATGCGTTCGTTCTTTTCCTCGGTCACTTCGAAGGTGGCGAAGTCGATCACCGAGCTGGCGATGCTCTCGACATCGGCGAGGTCGTGCGCCAACGCCTCGCGAACCGCCGATTTGCGCAACAGCTCCAGGCGCAGGCGCATCCTGGTCATCGGCGTGCGCAGATCATGCGCCAATGCCGCCGCCAGATGTTCGCGGTCCTCGACATATTCGCGCAACCTCGCCTGCATAGCGTTGATCGCCTTGGCGGCGGCACGGACCTCGCGGCTGCCGCTCTCGGCGATCGGTGGGCTCTTCAGATCCTTGCCGATCCGGTTCACGGCGGTTTCCATCATCCGGTAGGGCGCCGTCAGCCGGCGCAGCGACCAGATCGACATGATCACCACCAGCCCTGCGATCAGCGAATAAAGCGGCAGGCTGTCGAAGCTCAGGATCGGGCCGACGGGCGTGATCGGTTCGGTGAAGTTCAGCCATTGGCCGTCGGCGAAGCGCAGCGAGGCCGTCAGCTTGTCGCTCTGGGCGAAGTCGGCGGCCAGCACCAGAAGGTCACGCTCGACCTGTCCGATGTCGGGTCCCGGCGCCGTGCCGTCCGCGTCATCGGCCTCGCGCGTCGCCGGATCGCGGCGTACGCGTGCATCGGTGATGCCGAATTTCGACAGCCGTCCGACGAGGATGTCTTCGAGTTCGGCCAGTTCGTCGTCGCCGGCGATCGACGAAGTGACCGCCGGCGTGTCCGAGACGGTGAGCGCGTAGGTGGAGTTGAACAGGCCGGTCGCCGTCGCCTTGCGCTCGTCCGGACTGGCGTCATGCATGAGCTGAACCAGCGAGAAGGCACGGTCGTTGAGCCGGTAGAGGTCGACGACACCGTTGGCGGCGGCGCGGTCGCGCGACACGATGTAAAGGGTCGCGACCTGGCTGATCAGCAGGCCGGCAATGACGATCAGCAGCACCCAGACAGGCAAGGTCTGCGGCAGGAAACGTCTCATTCGCAGGTCGTCTCGGGCAGGAACTGGTAGCCGCCGCTGCGTACGGTCAGGATCAGCTTGGGCGTCTTCGGGTCGTCCTCCATCTTGCGCCGCAGCCGGCTGACCAGGATGTCGATGCTGCGGTCGAAGGAATAGTCGCTGTCGCCGCCGGACAGCTCGATGAGCTGGTCGCGGGTCAGCACGCGCTGCGCGCTCTTGACGAAGGTCTGCAGCAGGTTGAATTCGGCCATGGTCAGCTCGACCCTGACATCGTCGGGTGCGATCAGCCGGCGCCGAGCACAATCCATCGTCCAGCCGGCGAAGCGGTAGATCTGCTTGGTGGTGGCGCGCTTAGGCTCGGCGGTGCCATTGCGCCTGAGCACGGCGCGGATACGCGCCAAAAGCTCGCGCGGATCGAAGGGTTTGGGGACATAGTCGTCGGCGCCCATTTCCAGGCCGACGACGCGGTCGGTCGTCTCGGTGACGGCGGTCAGCATGATGATCGGCGTCGAATACTGGGCGCGCAGGTCGCGGCACAGCTCCAGCCCGCTTTTGCCGGGCAGCATCACGTCGAGGACGATGAGGTCCACCTGGACGCGCCGCAGGATGGTCTCCATCTCGATGCCGTCGGCGGCAACCGAGGTGTGCAGGCCCCGCTTCTGGAAGAATTCCTGCAGCAGGTCGCGGATACCCTTGTCGTCGTCGACGATCAGTATGTGTGCGTCGGATTTCACAGCAGCCCTGTCATTGTTGCCAAGCCCTTCTGTCTTTGATTGCCAAGCCCTTCTGTCGCAACCCACACGATAGAATTCAGGCCATATGTTGGCCAGTGGCTATGACGGGTTCACACCGGCTTTCTCAGACACAATCCAGAAACAAAATTCTACAGTTCAGAAAAACTCCTGAAAAATTTCAAGGGCATAACTGGTCTCGTGGCGGTCAGGTCATCGGCTGCGACGCTAGTCTCCGGGTTTACGGGTAAACCGATGCCAAGATTGTCGATCAGTTTGTTGGGTGCGTTGCTGGGCTTCTGCCTGGTCACTGCCGCTGTCGGACAATCGGACGCAAAGGTGACGCTCACAACCCGGAGCGAACGGTGCGCCAATCTTAGCCACCAATTTGATGAAGCCCTCGAAACCCATGCCACGGCAACGCAGGTCACCGCGGCAAAGGCACTTCAGAGAAAGGGCAACCGGTACTGCGCCGCCAAGAAACAGGCGCAGGGCATCCGGATGCTCGCCAGTGCTTTGAAGCTGCTTGGAGTGACGCCGAACGACCCGGTTCAGTAACACTCCGAAACTTGACCCGCATAAAAAGGAAACGAAGCCATGAAAAAGTCCATCCTCTCCGCAACCGGTCTCGCCGTCGCTCTCGCCTTCGCGATGCCGGCTCTCGGCAACGCCGCCGCCACCACGACCGCTGCTCCGGCTGCTTCGACGACCACCGCTCCGGCGACTGCCGCTCCGGCCAAGGCTGCTCCGAAGAAGGTCGTCAAGAAGACCGTCAAGAAGCACAAGAAGGCTGCCGAGAAGGCCGTCAAGAAGGACGCCCCGAAGACCTAATAAGGTCCGGCGCAAAATGCCGGCCTGTTGACCAAGGCCGCTCCAGCTGGTTTCGGCTGGAGCGGCCTTCTTCCTGTCCGAACCGCTGAAGCCCTGACGTTGGCGATGAAGCGGGTCGATGGTTCAACCGATCTTTGGCGAAGTCTGGCACCGGCAGCTTCCGCCTCGACTGACACTTAACCCGTTTGCAACGCCGACCGTGTAGGACAATCCGCATGAAGAAGCGGCTTTCGTCCATTTTGCGCTCGATGGTGATCGGCGGCCTGGTTGCCACCGGCGTCGCCAGGGTGCTGATCCTGTTCACCGCCAGCCCGGTGCCCGATCCGGCCAGCGGACGCACCGAGCCTTCGCTGTTCGCGCCGGCGATTTCCACCAGCTGGGACTACATCACGCCGGCACAGACCTGGCTGCTGGTCGTGCTGACCGGCGCGACGCTGATCTGCGTCGCCGCGTGGCCGATCGCGACCTGGCTGGAACGCCGGGCGGATGCCGGTGGAAACCGCTTTCGGTCCGATATGCCGTCGGCCACGGCCGCTCGGCAGATTCCCAGCCGCCGCATGTTCGGCCGTCAGGACCGTTGAACGGCAACCGACACTTTCCCACATAGTTGCGAATGGCCGCGCCCGCGGACATCGGCTTTGCGCGTCGCTCGAAATAGACGGCCGCTTTCGCTGGTGCCAGAATGGCGGCAAGGTTGCTACGCCAGAAGCAATTCACCGTTTCGTGGAAACGGCGAACTGTTCTGATCTTTTGTCTTGACGCAATTCCGGGCGGAAAACCATTTTACACTTTTCCGGGAATTGCTCTAACGGTCGGTTCCGATGCCTGAAATCACCACAAAACCGCGCGTCCAGGTCAAGCCGCAGGTCGAACGGCCAAAGCTCTACAAGGTCATCCTCATCAATGACGATTTCACGCCGCGCGAATTCGTGGTGACGGTGCTGAAGGGCGAGTTCAAGCTCAGCGAAGACCAGGCGCACCGGGTGATGATCACCGCGCATCGGCGTGGCGTCTGCGTCGTCGCCGTGTTCACCAGGGATGTCGCCGAGACCAAGGCGACGCGTGCCACCGATGCCGGCAAGGCCAAGGGCTATCCGCTGATGTTCACGACGGAGCCGGAAGAGTAGCCCTACCGTCCTTCGCGGTACCACATCGAACCCATTGCCAGAAGCAGCAGGCCGAGGCCGAGGAAGCCGCCGAACAGCGGCACGCGCGAGACGGCCTTGAGCACGCTGTCGTCCGTGGTGCGCAGTCCGATCCAGTCGTTGCCGGACGCGGCACCAGCCGAGCGCACCGGCACGATGGAGGGCAGCGTCACGTCGCTGCCAAGGGCTGTGGACGACGCCAGCCGGCGCACGCTGCCGCCGGTGGCTTCAGCCGGCGCCTTCAGCCGGCTTTCGGTGGAAATGACGTCGGCGAATTCCGGTGCGTTGACCGGCCCGACATGGGCGAGCGCGGTGAGGTCGCCATTGGCGACCTGATAGAGGCCGATCTCGCTGGTCTCGACGCTGCCGAGGAAGACCCCGGGCTCGGATTTATCGAGCTTGACGGTCAAGGTCTTGCCGGACGGGGTGATGATCTGCGCGGGGCCGGGATCGTCGGCCATCGTCTGGCGGCGGATTTCCAGCACCATGCCGCGGCCGTCGGCGGTCAGCCGCTCTTCCTCGAGCTCAGGCTCCTTCATCAGCCAGTGGGCGATGCGCCGGTAGAGCTGGACATGCGGGCCGCCGCCCTCGAAGCCGCGCGCCCACAGCCAGCCCTGATCGGACAGCAGCATGCCGACGCGGCCTTCGCCCTTGCGGTCGAGCAACAGCAGCGGCCGGTTGTCGGCGCCCTTCATCACCACTGCGCCTTCGGGGTTCTGCACGCCGATGGTGCGGAACCAGCGGCTCCAGTGCGGCGGCTCGGTGGCGGAGCCATCCAGCCCACGCGTCACCGGGTGGCGCTGGCCGAGTTCGGTGAGGCGCGGATAGAAGGCCTTGTCGACCACCTCGCCGGTCGGCATCGCCGGCAGGGCGGACATCAGCGGCGTGCGCGCGATCGAGCTTTCGCCGGCATATTCGGGGCCGGCCGCGATCAGCAGCGCGCCGCCCTTTTCGACATATTCGGAGATGTAGTCGTAATAGAGGATCGGCAGCACGTCGCGGTGCTGGTAGCGGTCGAAAATGATGAGGTCGAAATCCTTGATCTTCTCGACGAACAGTTCGCGGGTCGGGAAGGCGATCAGCGACAATTCGTTGATCGGCGTGCCGTCCTGCTTTTCCGGCGGCCGCAGGATGGTGAAATGGACGAGATCGACCGAGGCGTCGGATTTCAGCAGGTTGCGCCAGGTGCGTTCGCCGGCATGCGGCTCGCCGGAGACGAGCAGCACGCGCAGATTCTCGCGAATGCCGTCTATGAGCGCGATGGCGCGGTTGTTGGTGTCGGTCAGTTCGCCCGGTTCGCGGTCGATGGCGAGCTCGACGATGTTGCGCCCGGCACCCGGAATGGTCACCTGCAGCGGCATCGCCTGGCCAACGGTGGCGTGCTCGACCGCGACCTGTTCGCCATTGACCGAGACGCGCACATCGACCGGGCCGGTCTCGTTTTCGGTCGAGATGACGCGGTAGGTCATGTCGAGCGGCTTGCCGACAAGGCCGAAGCGCGGCGCGTTCTCGAAGCGGATGCGGCGGTCCTTTTCGTGGTCGTTGCCGGTGATCAGGGCATGCAGCGGGGCGTTGAAATCGGGCGCGGCCGGGGGGGCGTCATGGACCTCGCCATCGGTGATCATGATGGCGCCGCCGATGCGCGACGGCGGCACGTCGCGGAAGGCGCCCTCGAGCGCGCCGAACAGCCGTGTCTCGGTGCGCTCCTCGGCGGCTTCGGATTTACCCGCTTCGACGACGCGCACGTCGAACTGCTTGAAGCGGCCAAGACGCTGCTGCAGCCCGGCCAGCGCCTCGTCGGTCTGTTTGGTGCGGTCGCCGATGTCCTGGCTCTGGCTGCGGTCGACGATGAGGGCGACGACGCTTTTCAGCGGCTCGCGCTCCTCGTTGAGGAACACCGGGTTGAACAAAGCGGCGGCGAGCGCCAGAAGGGCGATGAAGCGGAAGACCGAGCCGCGCTGGCGAAACCACAGGCCGACCAGCGCAAGCAGCGCCAGCGGCACCAGCGCCAAGGCCAGCAAGGGCCAGGAGATCAGCGGTTCGAAGGAGATCGACCAGTTCATTCTACTGCCCCAGCCGTTCGAGCAGTATCGGCACGTGCACCTGGTCGGATTTGTAGTTGCCGGTCAGCATGTACATCATGATGTTGACGCCGGCGCGCAGCGCGTAGATGCGCTGCATCGGGTCCGCCGGCACGGTCGGCAGCAGCGCATCGCCATTCTCGTCGACCGCCCAGGCGCCGGCGAAATCATTGGCGGTGATCATGATCGGCGAGACGCCATCGCCGGTACGCACCGGCCGGTTCTCGGCGTTGCTGGCGTCGAGCGAGGCCTCGACCCAGAGCGGGCTGCCGGCGAAGCGGCCGGGGAATTCGGGCAGGATGAAGAAGGATTTGGTCAGCACGTGGTCGGACGGTACCGGTTCCAGCGGCGGCACGTTGAGCTTGCCGAGGATGTCGCGCAGCCGCTCCGTCGCTGGGCTGGTCGAATCGGCGCCGATGCCGTTGGCGAACTGGTCGCGGGTGTCGAACAGCACCGTGCCGCCCTGCTGCATATAGGCGTCGATGCGGGCGATGGCGGCCTGGCTGGGCATCGGGGCGGCCGGATCGATCGGCCAGTAGATCAGCGGATAGAACGACAGCTCGTCCCTCGATATGTCGACGCCGGCCGGCTCGCCCGGTTCTAGTGCCGTCTTTTCGACCAGGAAGCGGGTCAGGCCCTCGAGCCCGGCGCGGCTGATCGAATCGTCACCCGGCACGCCGGTCAGCACATAGGCGATGCGGGTCTTCGAAATCGCCTCGATGGCCACCTCGTCTCCCGGCGTGGCGTCGTCGGCGCGGGCAAGGTCGGCATGACCGAACAGGCTACCCAGCGCAATAAGGACCGCGGCGGTGGTTGCCACGGCACCGGCGCGACGCGGCCGGCGTGAAAACAGGCCGCCCATCCAGAACACCGCCAGCGTATCAAGCAGCATCAGCACCAGGGCGGCCGCGACCAGCGCGCCTTTCAAATTGCGCGATTCGTCAAAGGCATACTGGATCGAGGTGATGGGAACAGTGATTTGCGGGCGCGCCAGCGGAGCCAGCGTGCTGTCGGCTTCAAGCAAATTATGGGCAAATACACCTGTCTCGGAACCATAGAGACCGGGCGGGTTTTCAAAAGTCACCGGCAGCGCGCCGGCGCCCGGTACAAGCGGCCGCGCGTCCGGCGTCGGCGGCACCAGCGAGCCGTCGGCTGCAATCATGCGATAGGGCGCCAGCGACGCCGCGGCGGCTTCGGCATTGGCGATGGCCGCGCCCTGGTTGCGCGACAGCTGCACGATGCGGCGCAGCATCTCGACGAAGCTGCCAGAGATCGGCAGGTTCGACCAGGTTGCCTCAGGGGTGACGTGGAACAGCACCAGCGTGCCCTTGCCTTTCTTCAGTCCGGTGACCAACGGCGTGCCGTCGGCAAGGGCCGCCCAGGTGCGCTCGACGATATCGGGTGTCGGCTCGGCCAGCACCTGCCTGCTGACGGTGACCTCGGTCGGGGGCGCCAGATCGGCGAACGGGCCGGCCTTGGGGAATTCGGTGACAGGCTGCGGCGACGTCCATGATAGCGCGCCGCCGAGCGAACGCTCGCCGGTGCGAAGGCGGACCGGCAGCAGATCGTCGTCATCGCCCGCAGTAGCCAGCCGTGAACCGGCGAAACGCACCAGCGTGCCGCCATTGTCGACCCAATCGACAAGCCTCTGCCGGACTTGTCCGGGAATGGTGCCGATATCTGCCATGACGATCATCGCGGGCTTCTGGTCGAGGATCTGCGGGATGGCGTCGGCAAGATCGGCGCTGGAGGGTTCGACCAGATCGGCGAATGGCTGCAGCGCCCGCCTGATGTAGTAGAGCGGCGACAAAAGCGGCTGTGCCTGGTCGGCCTCGGCCTGCGACAATAGACCGACGCGCCGCCGCTTGGAGCTTTCGTCGAGCACGCGGACCGCACCGGCCTGCCGCTCGCCGTCGAGCGCGATGGATGCGAAGTCGTTGCGCAGCTCGAACGGCACCGCCATGGTGCCGGTGGCGGTGGTTTCGCCAGGCGAAAAGGTCAGCGTAGCATCGGCGATGCGGCGGCCCTTGTCATCGAAGGCGCCGGCGGTGACCTGAGCCGGGGCAGGGTCGCCCGGCGCGCGGATGGCGGTCAGTGCAAAGCCGTCGACCTGGTTGTCGGCGGTGGTCAGGCCGGTCAGCGACAGCCTGTCTGCGGTTGCCCAGACGACACGGGTGGCATTTTTCGACAAAAGTGTGTTGAAGGCGGCTTCATCGCCTTTTGCCGCCAGGCCGTCGGCAAGCACGGCGACACTGGCCCCGGGCAAGGTCTCCAGCACGCCGGCGACGCGGGCATAGACGGCGGGCCGGTCGGTCGGGATCGGCCGCGGCTTGGCGGCACGCAGCCGGTCAAGGGCGGTGGCGGCATCGAACGGCCCGATCTCGGCATTGGCCTTTTCGGCGGTGAAGGCGATGACGACCGGCACGCCGTTGGAGCCGGCGTCGTTGATCAGCCGCTCGGCGGTGGCGACGCGTTTGCCCCAGTCGGCGGCACTTGCCCAGTCATTGTCGATGACGAGCGCAAGCGCTGCACCCTCGGCCGGCAGCTTTTCGCGCGGATTGAAGACCGGGTCGGCCAATGCGGCGACGATGAGGGCCGCCATCAAGAGCCTGAGCAGCGTCAGCCACCACGGACTCTGCTGCGGCGTCTCCTCGCGCTTCAGCACGCGGGCCAGGATCTTCAGCGGCGGGAAGATTTCGGTCTGCGGCTTGGGCGGCGTCAGCCTGAGCAGCCACCAGATCACCGGCAGTGCCAGGAGGCCCCACAGCACCATGGGGGCGCCAAAGGAAAGCGGCAGCCAACTCATGCGACAGCCTTTCCTGGCCGATCGCCACCGGCGATCGTGCCGGCACGACCGTCAGCGGTCGGCCTGACTGAGGGGCCATCAGTGGTCATCGCCATGTGCAGCCGCACCAGCGCGTCGGAAGCCAGCCGATCGGTGTGGTTGACGGTAAAGCTCCAGCCAAGCCGTTTGCACCAGGCTGCCAGTTCGTGGCGTCGGGCGGCGTAGAGCAGGCGATACTCATCCCCCAGCATTTCGGCGCGGCCGGCGGTCAGCTTGTCGCCGGTCTCGGGATCGGTGAACTCGGTTCGGCCAGCATAGGGGAAGGTCTCCTCGGCCGGGTCGGCGACCTCGATCAGGTGGGCACGTACGCCGTGGCGGGCCAGCACGTCGAGCCAGGCCATCGTCTCTTCGACGGGATCGAGGAAATCGCTGACGATGACGATGTCGCAGAAGCGCCTGATATCGGACAAATCGGGTTTTGCCGGCAAATCGCCGGCATGCATCAACTGGGCGGCGATGCGTTCGGCGCCGTTGCGGGCGGTGAACGGATCGGTGAGGCCCGGCCAGGCGATGCGCTCGCCGCTGCGCGACAACAGCTCGGCCATGGCCAGCGCCAGCACCAGCGCGCGCGATTGCTTGGAAACGCTGGCGCCGGTCGATTTGTAGAGCATCGACGGCGAGGGGTCGGCCCACAGCCAGACGGTATGGGCGGCTTCCCATTCGCGGTCGCGCACATAGGTGTGGTCGTCGCGGGCCGAGCGGCGCCAGTCGATGCGCGAGGAATCGCCCTCGACATAGGGCCGGAACTGCCAGAAATTCTCGCCGATGCCGCGCTTGCGGCGGCCGTGCCAGCCGGCGATCACGGTGTTGACGATGCGCCGCGCCTCGACCAGCAGGTCTGGCACAAGCGAGGCCCGCAACCGGCCACGGGCGAGCGCGTCGCGCGTCGCTGCCGGAGCCTGGACCTCGCCGATGCGCGGCATCAAATCCCTTTCACGAGTTTCGCCACCACGTCACGCACGCTGATGCCTTCGGCGCGGGCGGCGAAGGTCAGCGCCATGCGATGCTGCAGCACCGGCTCGGCCAGCGCACGCACGTCGTCGACCGAGGGCGCCAGCCGTCCGTCGTAAAGCGCGCGCGCCCTTGTGCACAGCATCAGCGCCTGGCTGGCGCGCGGGCCGGGACCCCAGGCGACGTTCTTGTCGGTCTCGGCGTTGCCTTGGCCCGGGCGCGCCGAGCGCACCAGCGTCAGGATCGCTTCGACGACGCTTTCCGGCACCGGCATGCGGCGGATCAGCGTCTGGATCTCCTTCAGCCGCACCGGCTGCAGCACGTTTTGCGCTTTCGCGTCCTCGATGCCGGTGGTTTCCAGAAGGATGCGGCGCTCTGCCTCGATTTCGGGATAGAGGATATCCACCTGCATCAGGAAGCGGTCAAGCTGGGCCTCGGGCAACGGATAGGTGCCTTCCTGCTCCAGCGGGTTCTGGGTTGCCAGCACATGGAAGGGGGCCGGCAGGTCATGGCGGGCGCCGGCAATGGTGACGTGGTATTCCTGCATGGCCTGCAGCAGCGCCGACTGGGTGCGCGGCGAGGCGCGGTTGATCTCGTCGGCCATCAGCAACTGGGCGAAGATCGGCCCGGGAATGAAGCGGAAGGAGCGTTTGCCGGTCTCGTCCTGCTCCATCACTTCGGAGCCGAGGATATCGGACGGCATCAGGTCCGGCGTGAACTGGATGCGACGCGAATCGAGGCCGAGCACGATGCCAAGTGTTTCGACCAGCTTGGTCTTGGCGAGGCCCGGCACGCCGACCAAAAGCGCATGTCCACCGGCCAGCAGCGCCACCAGCGTACGCTCGACGACGCTTTCCTGTCCGAAGATGACCCGGCCGACCCCGTCGCGGATCCGGGAGATGTCGGCAAGCGCCTTTTCGGCCTCGGCGATCATGTCCTTTTCGCTGATCGGGCTTTCCTTGACCATCACGCTCATGCCGCATCGATCCTTGTGGTTGGAATACCATGGCTGGAACAACGGCTGCACCATACCATAAGTTGCCGCGATTCGGCCTCGCGTGGCGCCTATGTCGAAACTTAAATCACAGACTTAGGCTGACAAGCGGAACAACAGTGACTATTTCGTGACCATGACGGGACCCTTGGGACATCGTGAAGAAAGCCTGACTGGTGCCACCGAGGCGCGTGGCCTCGAGGCACTCATCTCGCGCGCCGCCCGTGCCGGCAAGGGCGCGGCACCCGTCGAACGCTGGAATCCCGACTTCTGCGGCGATCTGGACATGGAGATCAAGTCCGACGGCACTTGGTTCTATCTGGGCACGCCGATCGGGCGCATGCCGCTGGTGCAGCTTTTCTCCTCGGTGCTGCGCAAGGACGCCGATGGCAGGACCTATCTGGTGACACCGGTGGAAAAGGTCGGCATCCGCGTCGCCGATGCGCCGTTCATCGCCGTCGAAATGGACGTTTCGGGTAGCGGCGAAGCGCAGACCATCACCTTCCGCACCAATGTCGGCGATGTCGTCGAGGCCGGGCCGGAACGGCCGCTGCGCTTTGTCGACGAGAACGAGACCGGCGGATTGAAGCCCTATGTGCTGGTGCGTGGCCGTCTGGAGGCGCTGGTGGCGCGGCCGGTGATGTATGAACTGGTCGGGCATTGCGAGGAGGTCGAGATCGGCGGCGAGACGATGTTCGCGGTGCGCTCCAAGGGCGCCGTGTTCCCGATCATGCCGGCGGACCAGTTGAAGCGGCTGAGCGCGTGATGGACCAGGTGACGCCGGCGCCGTTTTCATCCGCGGATTTTCGCGCGCGTTTTGCCGTGCAGCCCGATGCGCATGCAGGCGACGATTATGGCGATCATCGCTTTAACCCCGGCCATCCGCGCCTCAATCAGGGCATGGCGCTGCGCAATGCCGCGGTGCTGATCCCGGTGGTCGATCATGAGGGCGATGCGACGGTTCTCCTGACCAAACGGGCCGAAAAGCTGCGCAGCCATTCGGGGCAGGTGGCATTTCCCGGCGGCACAATCGATCCGACCGATCCGAGCCCTGAGGCTGCGGCGCTGCGCGAGACCTTCGAGGAGATCGGGCTTGGCCGAGACCGCATCGAGATCATCGGCCGCATGCCCGACTATGTGGCCGGCAGCGGCTACCGCATCGCGCCGGTGCTGGGCATCGTGCTGCCCGGTTTCCAACTGACGCTCAACGCCGACGAGGTCGACGCCGCTTTCGAAGTGCCCCTGCGCTTCTTGATGGACCCGGCCAACCACAAGCGCGACAGCCGTATGTGGAACGATCTCGAATGGTTCTTCTACGACATGCCTTACGGCGAACGGCGCATCTGGGGCGTCACCGCCGGCATCATCCGTACCCTCTATGAAAGGCTTTATGCGTGAGTGTCTCGATCGCGGACAGGGCCGACTGGCTCGGCGACAAGCATCTGCAGCGCCTGCTGTTCGCACTGGCCGAAGGCGGTGAAGAGGCGCGAGTCGCAGGCGGCGCGGTGCGCAACACGCTGATGGGCCAGCCGGTCGCCGACATCGACATCGCCACCACCTGCCTGCCGGAGGAAACCCTCCGCCGCGCCGAAGCGGAAGGGTTCAAGGCGGTGCCAACCGGCATCGAGCATGGGACAATCACCGTGGTTGCCGGCGGAAAACCTTATGAAATCACCACCTTGCGCGCTGATATCGAGACCGACGGGCGGCGCGCGAAAGTGTCGTTCGGGCGCGACTGGAAGCTCGATGCTGAGCGGCGCGACTTCACCATCAACGCGCTCTATGCCGGGGCCGATGGCAAGGTGGTCGACCTGGTCGGCGGCATTGCCGACATCGAGGCGCGCCGGCTGCGATTCATCGGCGACCCGGAAGCGCGCATTCGCGAAGACTACCTGCGCATCCTGCGCTTCTTCCGCTTCTTCGCCTGGTACGGCGACGGGCGGCCGGACGCCGAAGGGCTGAAAGCCTGTGCCCGGCTTAAGGAAGGGCTGGCCCAGCTTTCGTCCGAGCGAATCTGGTCGGAACTGAAGAAACTTTTGTCGGCGCCCGATCCGTCACGGGCGCTGCTCTGGATGCGGCAGGCAGGTGTCTTGACCGCAGCGCTGCCGGAAAGCGAGAAATGGGGCATCGATGCCATCCATGGGTTGGCCAAGGCCGGGAAGGATCTGGGCTGGGCACCCGACCCGCTGCTCAGACTGGAAGCGATCGTGCCGCCCGATGCCGCGCGCATGAAGACGCTCGCCGAGCGGCTCAAACTCTCGACCGCCGAAGCGGATCGCCTGCGTCACTGGGCGCTTGCCAGCGCCGTCGAGCCGAAGACGACCGAGGGCGAACTGGCGAAAAGGCTCTATCGCGGTGACCGGCAGGGGTTTGTCGACCGTCTGCGGCTGTCGCTTGCGGCAGCCAGGGTGCGCGCCGTCGAGGACAATGAGGCGCTGCTCGAAGCCGGTGGTTTTTCGCGCCTGCTCGCCTTCGCCATCAAATGGGAAAAGCCGTTGTTTCCACTGAAAGGTGCCGATCTCTCGGCGCTCGGCGCAACTCCGGGGCCGAAACTCGGCGAAGTCCTCAGGAATCTCGAGGCGGAATGGGTCGAAGCCGGGTTTGCCCCTGATCGCGACGCGCTCCTCAAGCGCGCCGCCGAAGCCTTGAAGGCCGGGTAGATCAGGCCGCGTCGCGGGTCTTTTCGATGCGCGAGCGGATCGCCTCGATCATCGTCTCGCGGATCACCGTCTCGCCATGCGTCTCGCGCATGTGCTCGACGGCACGGCGCATGACCTCGGCCTCCTCGTCGGCACGCGTGTGCCAGTCACAGCCGGGCACGAGCGACCCGCAGTGAAATTCCTTCATGGGATTTTCTCCTTTTCCTCCGTGGAGCCCGAGGCTCCGGCACTTTTTTGGCTGACGGTCCAAATCCGAGATCGGATCCTGGGGCCGCGAGCGGGAGAAGCATAACACAGATGGGGTGGCATTGGTTGCAGTCAACGGCGAAAAGGCGGAGCAGGCGCTGCTCCGCCCTCTTACGCTACCCCCAAACAGGACCGGATATCGTCTCATCCTGCTCTGGCGGGCAAGCCATCATTTTGCGACCTTGACGGCCTCGGCGACCTTGTTCTTGCCCTTCATATCCCATGAGACGCGGACCTTTTCACCGACCGTCAGGCCAGGATCCTTGAAGGTTTTGGGAAGCGTAAAAGACGATCCATCATCGAGGACCAGGCTCATGGCCGTCGTGTCAAAGGTCTTGATCGTTCCGGTGGTGTGCTTGACGGCGGCGAATGCCACTGAACCGGAAGCGAGAAGGGCAGCGGCGGCAGCCGAAACAATGATCTTGCGCATTGCGAAGTACTCCTGGAAAGGCGGGTATCTTTTTGACGAAGATGTCCCGCATCGTCTTGGGCCGTCCGGTCGCGTCGGGTCGCGGCTCGCTTTGTCTTGACGCAATTCCCGTCGGAAAGCCGTTTCGCACTTTCCTGGAATTGCGCGCAGGCGAGCCGCCGGCGCTTCCCGACCCGGCGCCACAAATAGACTAGTCTTTTCAACAGCCTATTAGACGGAAAAGAAATTTTTCGCCGCACCGTGTGCCACATTCCATGCCCATTTCGAGCGAATGGGACATCAATGCGGCTCACGCCGGGCTCACCATTTTGTTACGGCCAGCGGACCTCGGGTGGCAGGCTGGAAAGGATGGACGCGACATTGCCGCCGGTCTTCAGTCCGAAGATGGTGCCGCGATCGTGAAGCAGATTGAATTCGACATAGCGGCCGCGGCGGATGAGCTGTTCGTCGCGGTCGCCATCGGTCCAGTTCTCGTTGAAGTTGGCGCGCACGAGGTGGCCGTAGACGACGAGAAAAGAGCGGCCGACATCCTGGACGAAGTTGAAATCGGCATTCCAGCCGCCTTTGTCCTCGCCCGAATGCAGCCAGTCGAAGAAGATGCCGCCGGTGCCGCGCGGCTCGTTGCGGTGCGACAGATAGAAATACTCGTCGCACCAGGCCTTGTATTTCGGGTAATCGGCGACGTCGGCGTTCTTCTCGCAAGCGAATTGCATGGCGCGGTGGAAGGCGACCGTGTCGGGGTCGTCCTGCGTGCGGCGGCTGTCGAGCACCGGCGTTAGATCGGCGCCGCCGCCGAACCATTGGCGAGATGTGACCACCATGCGCGTGTTCATGTGCACGGCCGGAACGTTTGGGTTCCAGGGATGCGCGATCAGCGAAATGCCAGATGCCCAAAAGCGCGGGTCTTCCTCGGCGCCCGGCATCTGCTTCCTGAATTCGGGTGAGAACTCGCCGTGGACGGTCGAGGTGTGGACGCCGACCTTTTCGAAGACGCGGCCGTGCATCATCGACATGGTGCCGCCGCCGCCGCGCCCCTCGTCACGTTCCCATGGCGTCTTTTCGAAGCGGCCGGGCGACCACGAGGCCAGCGGCCCGCCAAGATCCTGCTCGATCTGCTCGAAGGTGGCGCAGATGCGTTCGCGCAGCGCCTCGAACCACAGCCTTGCCTTCATCTTCTTCTGTTCGATGTCGGCGGGCAGGCCTGCCGGTATTTCTGGTCGTTCCAAGTGCCGTCTCCGGTTGGGGCGGCGAGTCCCACAAATGACTCGTCTTTTGCCGGCGCGATCCCTAATCTCTTAAGGGCAAGGGTCAAGTCACTTTGGTTTTGCGCATGATCCTTTCCGAAACTCGATTCCGATTTCGGGGTCATGCGCCAGGTGCAAGGAGTTGTTTCGTGCGCACCCCGGCAAGACCGCCGCTGGATGGCCTGAAGAAAAGGCTCGACCAAAGCCGTGCCGAGCGTGTTCGTATGCCGCGCGACGGTTTCCTGCGCGAGACCTTCGTGCTGCCGCGCTCCGATGCGCGGCTCAAGGCCAAGGAATGGTTCGAGCGCTTTCCCAAGCAGGCCTACTGGACCGAGATCGAAAGCTGGTTCGAGCGGCCGGGCGACTTGATTGAGTTCACCATCAGGCGGTTGCCTGCGGCTGACTAGGATGTCCTCGAGAGAGGCGGAGCAACCAGCCTTCTTGCCCCTGTCCCCTCGCGCGCCAGCCGGTCGCCCTTGTTACGCAGCGGGCATTTGTCGATCGACATGCAGCCGCAGCCGATGCAGTCGGTCAGCCCGTCGCGCAGTTTCTTCAACTGGGCGATCTTGTGATCGAGCCCGTCGCGCCAGGCGGTCGACAAAAGGTTCCAGTCATCGCGCGTCGGCGTGCGGCCTTCTGGCAGCGATGCCAGGGCTTCACCGATCTCGGCCAGCGAAATGCCGACCTCCTGCGCCACCTTGATGATCGCCACGCGCCGCAGCACGTCACGGCCGTAGCGGCGCTGATTTCCCGCCGTGCGGTGGCTGCGGATCAGGCCGCGGGCCTCATAGAAATGCAATGCCGACACCGCCACACCGCTGCGCATGGCGACCTGGCCGACCGTTAATTCCGTTATCGGTGCCATTCCTGATTTTCCCGCTTGACCTCAAGTTAAGCTGAGCTTGTAGCGAAGAAACCCGGGGTCTGCAAACGAAGGAGAAGGCGATGTGTGCCTGGGTAAGAATGAGTGGAGAAACCACTGTCGTCGGCGGCGGCAAGCATGGTGTTGTCGATGGGTTGCGGATCCTATCCGAGTTGCCGGATGGCTTCGCCCGCCGCCATGGCGACCGAAAGCGCGACATTGATGCTGCGCGCCGTGCCCTGCATGGGGATGGTCAGCCGCGCATCCGCCGCCTGATGGACAGGATCCGGCACGCCTGCGGATTCGCGACCGAACAGCAGAATGTCGCCTTCGGCGAAGGTGAAGTCGGTGTAGGCCGTCGTGGCTTTGGTCGACAGCAGCACCAGCCGGTGCGAACCAGCCTTGCGCCGTTCCTCGAAGGCGTGCCAGTCGACATGCCGGGTCAGGGCAGCCATTTCGAGGTAGTCCATGCCGGCTCGTTTGAGCGCTTTGTCGGAGAGCGGAAATCCGGCCGGTTCGATGATGTCGACGCCAAGTCCGAGGCAAGCGGCGAAGCGCAGGATTGTCCCGGTGTTGCCGGCGATATCCGGCTGGTAGAGCGCGATGCGGAGACGACAGTTCATTTCCGCGTCTTTCTAATAAGTGGCAAATCGGCCACAGCGGGCTCGCGGTTTTGGAAATTGCTGGACCTGCGGGTGGCCATTTTCTGCGAAGTCGGGTATGTCAGCTCCATTGTCAACCCGAACCGATGGAGGGGTAATTCATGATGACCATGCACATCCAGCGCCCCTCTCGTGGGCTTACCTGCCTGCCGGCGGTTTCGGTACGACGATTCTCCTGACTCTCTAAGACTTGATCGCACCGATTCCCGCCGAAACGATTTTTCGGCTCTCGAAGGAATCCTGCGATGTTTTTCAAAAAGTCAAAAGGGCTAAACGCCCCAACTGAAGCTGTCCGGACCGATGCTTATCGTGCCCCGACCGATGCTTATCGTGTCCAGACCGACGCAATGCGTGCCTCCGGCCGAATGCCGGCGGACGATGTTGCTTCGCCTTTTATCTCTATTTTCACACGGAGGACGGACCGATGTTCGATCCCTACAGAATACCCGGCTCAAGGAGCCTGCATATTCACCGACTGCCGACCTGGGCGCTGCTGATCGGCGACACCTATTCGTCGGCGGTTCACGCCGAGGTTCGCCGCCGGCCGCATCGCGGCATGCTGCCGGATGTCGATTTTTCGCGCGCGGTTCCCGATCCGAGCCGCCCGTCGCTGGTGCGCCGGATCATCCGGCTGGTCAGGCCGGGCGCGAAAAATCGGGCTGGCGGCACCGTGTCGTCAGGATCGGCTGGCGCAGCTGTCGGCGAAAAGCCCGCGAGCCCCTATATTGCACGAGGGATGGCCGACGGTCCGGGTGATTCTGGACCGTCGGCCCTTGATGCCATGGGTACCGGGGATTTCGTACGCTCACGTGCCGCGTAAGCGGCAAACACATTTCACAGGCATAACCTATGTTGTTGTTTAGCTGGTTTGAAAAAAGGCTCGATCCGTTCCCCGCAGCGGAACCGGTCGAGCCGCCCAAGACGCTGGTTGCCTTCTGCCTGCATTATACGCGCGGCGCATGGCCCTATATCCTTTTCGACGCGGTGCTGGTGACGGCCATCGCGATTGCCGAAGTATGGATGTTCGGCTTCCTCGGCCGCATCGTCGACTGGCTGTCGGGGCAGAATCGCGAAACCTTCCTGCAGACGGAAGCCTGGAAGCTCGCCGGCATGGCCTTCATCGTGCTGTTCGCGCTGCCGGGCACGGTATGGCTGCATTCGTTTCTCAACCAGCAGACGCTGATGGGCAATTATCCCATGCGCATCCGCTGGCAGGTGCACCGCTATCTGCTCAAGCAGTCGATGAGTTTCTACCAGGACGAGTTCGCCGGCCGCATCGCGACCAAGCTGATGCAGACGGCTCTCGCCGTGCGCGAATGCGTCATCAAGGTGATCGACGTCCTGAACTACGTTGTCGTCTATTTCCTCGGCATGCTGCTCATCGTCGGCTCGGCCGACTGGCGGCTGGCCGCGCCGCTCGGCGTCTGGCTGGTCGGCTATATCCTTTTGCTGCGGTTTTTCATTCCCCGGCTGGGCAAGGTTGGCGAGGAACAGGCCAATGCGCGCTCGATCATGACGGGCCGTGTCGTCGACAGCTACTCCAACATCCAGACGGTCAAGCTGTTCAGCCATGCACGCCGCGAAGCGTCATTCGCCAAAGACGGCATGTCCGGCTTTCTCGAAACGGTCTACCGGTCGATGCGGCTGGTGACAGTGCTTTTTGGCTCGCTTTACATCCTGAATGCATTGCTCCTGTTCTCTGTCACCGCGATGGCGTTGTGGCTGTGGCTGGGGCAAGCAGTGACGATCGGCGCGGTCGCCGTGGTCATCGGCCTTGTGCTCAGGATGTGGGGGATGTCGCAATGGATCATGTGGGAAATGTCGGGCCTGTTCGAGAACATCGGCACGGTGCAGGACGGCATCGCCTCGATCTCGCTGCCGCGCCTTGTCGAGGACAGGCCGGACGCGAAGGAGATCAGCGTTTCCAGGGGTGAGATCCGCTTCGAGGACATCCGCTTCCACTACGGCAAGCAGAAGGGGGTGATCGAAGGCCTGTCGCTGGCGGTGAAGCCGGGCGAAAAGGTCGGCATCGTCGGCCGTTCCGGCGCCGGCAAGTCGACGCTGGTCAACCTGTTGCTGCGCTTCTACGACCTCGAAGCCGGCCGGATTCTGATCGATGGCCAGGAGATCGCCGGTGTGAAGCAGGATTCGCTGCGTGCGCAGATCGGCATGGTCACGCAGGACACCTCGCTGCTGCATCGTTCGGTGCGCGAGAACATCCTCTATGGCCGGCCCGATGCCACCGACGAGATGCTTGTCGAGGCGGCGCGCCGCGCCGAGGCGCTGGACTTCATATCAGGGCTTTCGGATGCCAGCGGCCGCAAGGGCTTCGATGCCCATGTCGGGGACCGCGGCGTCAAATTGTCCGGCGGCCAGCGGCAACGCGTCGCCATTGCTCGCGTTATGTTGAAGGACGCACCTATACTTATCCTTGACGAAGCGACTTCGGCGCTTGATTCCGAAGCCGAGGCGGCGATCCAAGAGAATCTCTACAAGCTCATGCAAGGCAAAACCGTCATCGCCATAGCGCACCGGCTGTCGACCATCGCGGCGATGGACAGGCTGGTGGTGATGGACAAGGGTCGTGTCATCGAGGAAGGTTCGCACGAGGAACTCGTCGCCAAGGGCGGGCTCTACGCGCAGCTCTGGCAGCGCCAGTCGGGCGGGTTCCTGCTTGAGGACGGTCCCGCCGACGCCGCCAACGACGCACTTGCAAAGGGGCAAGCCGCAGAATGATGGCCGCCGCATGATGACAGCCGTCTATCGCTGGTTCGAGAACTGGGTCTATCCGTTCAGGGAGCCAGCGAATCTTCGGCCACCGACCAGCGTCGGCGGCTTTCTCTGGCACTATGTCGGCCAGGCGAAGTTCGCCTTCTTCGCCATGCTGGTCATCGGCGGCATCGCGCCGCTGGTCGAGGCCGGCCTGTTCTACTTCGTCGGGCGGCTGGTCGATATTCTCGACCAGCTTCCCGCCGAGCGCAGTTGGCACGCACTGTGGGCCGCCGCAGGCCCTGAACTGGTTTTCATGGCCGTGGTGGTGCTGGTCATCCGCACCGTCGTCGTCGGCCTTTCGGCGCTGGTCGACGAACAGACGATCACGCCCGGCTTCTACAATCTGGTGCGCTGGCAGGCGCACCGGCATGTCTCGCGCCAGTCCTACGCCTTCTTCCAGAACGATTTCGCCGGCCGCATCGCAACAAAGGTCTGGCAGGCGGGCCAGGCCACCGGCGACCTGATGGAAAGCTTCATCGAGGTCGTCTGGTTCATGATCGTCTATACGGTGACGACGCTGGCGCTGGTCGCAGGCCTCGATCTCAGGCTGGCGGTGCTGGTGGTGATCTGGATTTCCGCTTTCGCTTGGCTGGCCAAGCTCTATCTGCCGGCAATCCGCAAGCATGCCGAGGAAACAGCCGAGGCCGGCTCGATGATCACCGGCCGCATTGTCGATTCCTATTCCAACGTGCAGACGCTGAAACTGTTCTCGGCCGATGGCGACGACCGCTACATCAGGAACGGTTTCGACATCTACCTCGACGCATTGCGCCCGTTCACCCGCCGGCTGACCGGCGTGCGCATGGCGCTGACGACGCTGTCGGGCATCATGATCACGGCGATCGGCTGTTTTGCCGTCTATCTCTGGGTCGAGGGCTCGATCACCGTCGGCGCTGTCGCCTTCACCCTGTCGCTGGTGCTGCGGCTCAATATGCTGCTTGGCCGGCTGATGATGCAGCTCAACAGCATCTTGCGAAACCTCGGCGTGCTGGAGAACTCCAAGGCGCTGATTTCGCAGCCGCTCGGCCTCACGGATGCGCCCGACGCCAAGGAACTCGTGGTGGCAGGCGGGCGTATCGAGGTGAAGAACGTCGAGTTCCATTACGGCAAAGGTTTCGGCGTACTGAACGGCATCGACCTTGTCGTCAAGCCGGGCGAGAAGGTCGGGCTGGTCGGACCGTCTGGCGCGGGCAAGACGACCCTCGCCAATCTGATCCTGCGGCTCTACGATCTGGAGAGCGGGTCGATCACCATCGATGGCCAGGATGCCGCCAAAGTCACGCAAAATTCGCTGCGCGCCAATATCGGCGTCGTCAGCCAGGACACGGCGCTGTTCCACCGTTCGCTGCGCGACAACATCAAGCTCGGCATGCCTGACGCGACCGATGCGGAGGTGATCGCGGCGGCGAAAAAGGCCGAAGCGCACGAGTTCATCCTGACCTTGCGCGACAACAGGGACCGCGCCGGCTACGAGGCCTTTGTCGGCGAGCGCGGCGTCAAACTGTCGGGCGGCCAGCGCCAGCGCGTGGCGATCGCCCGTGTCTTCCTGAAGGACGCGCCGATCCTGATCCTCGACGAGGCGACCTCGGCGCTCGATTCGGATATCGAGGCGGCAATCCAGGAGAATCTGACGCGGCTGATGGAGAACAAGACGGTCATCGCCATCGCCCACCGGCTGTCGACGATCGCAGCACTCGACCGGCTGGTGGTGCTCGACGGCGGCCGCATCGTCGAGCAAGGCACGCATGACCAGCTGGTGGCGCTCGACGGGCTCTATGCGCGGCTGTGGAAGCGGCAGTCCGGCGGTTTTCTCTATCACGAGGACAGCGTGCTCGAAGAGACGCGGCCTGCGGAGTAGGGCATGGTTGGATCGGCAGAGGTAATTCCAGAGATCGGCCCCGGAGTGAGCTATGTGCTCAAGCGGCTCCGGCCAACCACGCCGGCCTTCGACGCGCTGAAGCAGGAAAGCCGGTTTGGGGGCTACTGGATGCTGGTGCGCCTGGCGGATGGCTGGGCTAGCGGCCGCAACAAGTTCTTGAAGCGCGGCGAGGCACTCTACGGAGCCTGGAATGGCCGGGAACTCGCCGGCGTGTGCGGGCTGAACATCGATCCCTATTTCGAGGCCAGGGGCCACGGCCGGGTCCGGCACCTGTTCGTCAGTGCGCGCCACCGTCGCAACGGTCTTGGCCGGATGCTGGTCGAGACCGTTATCGACAGGGCACGTCACCATTTCGCCGTGCTGAACACCCGCGCGCCGCAAGAAGCCTTCGGTTTCTACGAACGGCTTGGCTTTCAGCGCGTGGAAGGCGAAGAATTCGTCACACACCGCATGGTCTTCGGGAAAGGAAGCTGAAATGTCCTTGCGTCCGCCATCTCATCTAGCCGGCGCCTCGTCCGCGGAAGCCGCCTTCGACGCGCTCGGCCATGAAATATTGGCGGAAAAGGCGGCAGCACTTGGCCGCGCCGGCCAGCGGGTAGAGGAAACGTTGGCCAGGCTGCGCGACAATGCCGACGAGCAACTGCGCCCCCGGCTGCTCAAGGATGCCGCCGAGGCGGTGCATGGCTATTTCATCCAGCGCGAGCTGTGCGGCTTGCGCAAGCACGATACCGTCATTCGTGAATACAACATCCCGAAAGCGGTGCTGGCCAGGCTCGGCGCGAAATAACTCTCTTTTGTTGGACCATGATCTTATTCCGAAAACCGGTTCCCACTTTTCGGGATCATGGTCTACTCAAGCCATTCGGTGATGAAGCTGCCATTCTCGTGGATGTCGGTCGTCTCCAGCGGGCCTGGGCCGAGATTGGTGAATTTGTGCGGCGTATTGGGCGGCACGATCAGGATCTGGCCGGCGGATGCCTCGATCTCCTGGTCGCCGACGGTGAACAGGCCGGTGCCCTGGCGAATGATGAAGATCTCAGCGTAGGGATGTGTATGCAGGCGGGGCCGCCTCCGACGCCAGGCAGATAGTTGAAGATCAGGCAGGAGAGCCGTAGGCGCCACATTGCAATTCGCCCTTCCAATGGTCGGAGCGAACAGACCAGGTGTCGCGGTCTATGATTTGTGCCCTGGCTATCTAGCCCTTCGCGGGTATCCAGGGATTGAAAAGCTTCACCCCGGTGCCCTCAAAATCCTTGGTATTGCGTGTCACGACTGTCAAATTATTGACAAGCGCGCTGGCGGCAATGAGAGCATCGCGTTCCGGCTTAGGGTCAGGAACGTGGAGGTTTGCGCAACGCACGACAACGGCCGTGTCTATGCTCATTATCCGGTCGTCGAACTGTGGAATTAGTATTTGATCCAACCACTCACGGTACATGGCGGCCTGGCGGGTGTCCTTCCTCGACAACAACAGTGTTCCGATTTCGAGTTCCAGGATCGAAATCACCGACATGAAAAAGCTGGCGACGTCGTGGGTCTCAGACCAGGCTAAAACGTTGCGATCGGCCTTGTCCCGACGACGCAGATTCGAAACGACATTGGTGTCGAGAATAAACATCAGTCGAGATCGGGAATCTTGAAAAACGGTCCTTCCAGGCGAGGTGGTTCCCAGTCGAAGTCTGCTTCGGGGCGATCGTCGGCAATCGCGTCCGCGAGGCTTCTCGGCTTCTTCTCCAACCGCTCGTATTCCTCCATCGAAATCAGCACATGGGAAGGCTTGCCGCGATCGGTGATGATAACCGGTCCGTTCCTGGCAGCCCGCTTCGCAAGCGCCGTGTCCTGGTTGAATTCACGGCTCGACATGATGGTGATCGTCTTCGTTGAGATGTTCATTTCAGCACCTCCGTCGAGTAGATGTAGACATATTGCTACATTTAGCCAAGCACGTCAAATTCATCGCTGTGCGGAACGCCCGCGACAATCTGCCCTTGTGCCTTCACCCGTCTGGACAAAAACGGGCTTCACGCATAAACCGAAGTCCAAATGCCGGAGGAATTCGCAAGCCTGTTCGCCATGCGCTGTCGGGTTGGCGTAATTGAGCGGGGAACAAGGCTCAGCCACCGGCACGGAAGAGGCGAAAGGATCAGGCACCCGTGAGCGCAACCGACACCCAGGATCCCAACCGTCGTGATTTTCTCTACGTCGCCACCGGCATGGCCGCAGTGGTCGGCGCGGGTGCTTTCGCGTGGCCGTTCATCGACCAGATGCGCCCCGATGCCTCGACGCTGGCGCTCGCTTCCGTCGAAGTCGACGTCGCCTCGCTGACGCCGGGCATGTCGCTGATCGTCAAGTGGCGCGGCAAGCCGGTCGTGGTCCGCAACCGCACCGAACAGGAAATGAAGGACGGCGAGGCTGTCAATCTCGCCGATCTCAAGGATCCGATCGCCCGCAACGCCAATCTGCCGTCCGATGCGCCGGCGACCGACGCCAATCGCACCACGCCCGGCAAGGAGGCCTGGATGGTGATGGTTCAGGTCTGCACGCATCTCGGCTGCATTCCGCTTGGCCAGGAAGGCGATTTCGGCGGCTGGTTCTGCCCGTGCCACGGTTCGCAATACGATACGGCCGGCCGCATCCGCAAAGGCCCGGCGCCTGAGAACATGGCGGTTCCGGTATTCAAGTTCATTTCCGATACCAAGATCCTTATCGGTTGAGGCAGGGGATATTTCGATGAGCGAGGGACACTCGACCTATACGCCCAAAACCGGTCTCGGACGCTGGTTCGACGCCCGCATGCCGCTGCCGCGGCTGGTCTATGACAGCTTCGTTGCCTATCCGGTGCCGCGCAACCTCAACTATGCGTGGACCTTTGGCGGCATCCTTTCGATCATGCTGGTGGCGCAGATCCTGACCGGCATCGTGCTGGCCATGCATTACACGGCTGACACCAATCTGGCCTTCGGCTCGGTCGAGAAGATCATGCGCGACGTGAATTCCGGCTGGCTGCTGCGCTACATGCATTCGAACGGCGCCTCGTTCTTCTTCGTCGCCGTCTACATCCACATCTTCCGTGGCCTCTATTACGGCTCCTACAAGGCGCCGCGCGAACTGCTCTGGATCCTCGGCTGCATCATCTATCTCCTGATGATGGCGACCGGTTTCATGGGCTACGTGCTGCCATGGGGCCAGATGAGCTTCTGGGGCGCCACCGTCATCACCGGCTTCTTCAGCGCCATTCCGCTGGTCGGCGACTGGATTCAGCAGCTGCTGCTCGGCGGCTTTGCCGTCGACAACCCGACGCTGAACCGTTTCTTTGCGCTGCACTATCTGTTGCCGTTCATGATTGCCGGCGTCGTCGTTTTGCACATCTGGGCGCTGCATGTCGTGGGCCAGTCGAACCCGACGGGTATCGAGGTCAAGTCGAAGACCGACACTGTCGCCTTCACCCCCTACGCGACCATCAAGGACGCGTTCGGCATGATCGTGTTCCTGTTCTTCTTCGCTTATTTCGTCTTCTACCTGCCGAACTATCTCGGCCATCCCGACAACTACATCGTCGCCAACCCGCTGAAGACGCCGGCCCACATCGTGCCCGAATGGTACTTCCTGCCGTTCTACGCGATCCTGCGCGCCATCACCTTCAATGTCGGGCCGATCAACTCCAAGCTCGGCGGCGTGCTGTGCATGTTCGGCGCCATCGTCATGTTGTTCCTGGTGCCGTGGCTCGACACTTCGAAGGTACGCTCGGCCGTTTACCGGCCCTGGTACAAGCTGTTCTTCTGGTTGTTCGTGGCCGATGCCATCCTGCTTGGCTGGCTGGGCTCGCAGCCGGCCGAAGGCAGCTATGTGTTCATGGCGCAGATGGCGACATTGTTCTACTTCGCCTTCTTCCTGATCGCGCTGCCGGTGCTCGGCCTGATCGAGACGCCGCGACGGCTGCCGAACTCGATCACCGAGGCGGTGCTCGAGAAGAACAAGGGCGGCAGCGGACATCCGGCGGGCGCTACGGCGGCTCCGGAAACCAAAGGCTGAGCGGGTAGAGAATCTAAGGGGATTTGGCATGAAAAAGATTCTCACCTCGCTGGCGCTGATCGGCCTCGTGGCGGTCGCCGCTGGGGCCGCGGGCACTCGGGCGATCGCCGCCGAAGAGGCACACAATGTGGCCAATCCGACGCATTTCCCGATCGACGAGCCAAAGGAAATGGACTGGAGTTTCACCGGCCCATTCGGCACTTACGACAAGGCGCAGTTGCAGCGCGGCCTCAAGGTCTACAAGGAAGTCTGCTCGGCCTGCCATTCGATGAACCTGGTGGCGTTCCGCACGCTGTCGGACCTCGGCTATTCCGATGCGCAGATCAAGACGCTGTCGGCCGAGTACACAATCCATGACGGCCCCAACGATGCCGGCGACATGTTCGACCGTCCCGGCAAGCCGTCCGACCATTTCCCGCCGCCCTTCGCCAATGAGGAAGCGGCTGCTGCTTCCAATGGCGGCGCTGCCCCGCCCGACATGTCGCTGCTGGCCAAGGCGCGCGGCGTCGAGCGCGGCTTTCCGCAATTCGTCTTCGACATCTTCACACAATACGATGCCGGCGGTCCCGACTATATCCACTCGCTGCTGACCGGCTACGACCAGACGCCGCCGGCCGGCATGGTGATCCCGGAAGGCACCCACTACAATCCGTACTTCATGTCCGGCGTGTCGCTGAAAATGCCCAAGCCGCTCTCCGACGGCCAGGTGACCTATGATGACGGTGCGCCGCAGACCGTCGACCAGTATTCCCGCGACGTCTCCGCCTTCCTGGCGTGGGCGGCCGAGCCGCATATGGAAGACCGCAAGAAGACCGGTTTTCGCGTTCTGGTGTTCCTGCTTTTGTTCGGCGCGCTGGTCTATCTCACCAAGCGCAAGGTGTGGGAAGGCGTGGCCCACTAGGCCATACAATCAAGTGATCGCGAAGGGCGCCGAGAGGCGCCCTTTTGCATTTCCGGAGGCTGGTCATGTCACATGGCCGTCATCGCATCCGGCGATCCTGTGCTGCTCTCATCAAAGGATCGCATTCATGAAAAGATACGCATCGCTCGCGGCAGGCCTGTTGCTGCTCATCCTCGGCTCGGCAGCGCAAGCGGAAGACGCCCAGCCCTTCGTCACCAACAAGGACGTCGACCTGACGATGATCCTGCCGCCGCCGCCGGCAAACGATTCGGCGCAGACCAAGGCCGAACTCGGCGAGGTGCTGACGCTGCAGGTGACGCGCACCCCGGAGATGGTCGCCAGCGCGGTGGCTGATGCCGAGGAGAATGTCTGGCGCTTTGCCGACGTCATGGGGCCGAAATTCAACAAGGAAACGCTGCCGAAATTCAGCGCTTTCTTCGATCGCGTGGTGGCTACCGAAGGGGCTGTAGTCGACCCGGCCAAGGATGTCTGGAAGCGCCCGCGCCCGCATCAGCTCAGCGATCTCGTCAAGCCGGCGGTCAAGCTGTCGAGCTCCGGTTCCTGGCCGTCCGGCCATGCCACCGTAGGCACGATGATGGGCATCATCCTGTCCGACATGGTCCCGGAAAAGCGCGCCGAGATCATGGCGCGTGCGGCCGAATACGCCCACAACCGCGAGGTCGGCGGCATCCACTATGCGTCCGACGTCGAGATGGGCAAGATTTCCGGCAGCGTTATTGCCGCGGTCCTGCTCAACCGGGACGACTTCAAGGCTGAATATGAAGTGGCCAGGGCCGAGCTTCGTTCCGATCTCGGCATGTAATCCTCGTCAGCCGGATTTAGACGGGAAGGGGCGCTTAAGGCGCTCCTTTTTTGTTAACGCTCGTGCTCAAGCGAAAGTTCGGCAATTAGTCCGTTGGCATGGCGGCATCAGGTTGATATTCGACGCATCGAACGGTGGCGAGAAGCTCGTCCCGCCATGGCCTTTGGAATTCGATGATGCGGCTCAGCGACTGTCACAACTTTTCCGATTTCCGGCGGATGGCACAGCAGCGGCTGCCCGGGCCGATCTTCAACTACATCGACGGCGCGGCCGACGATGAGGTCACCTATCGCCGCAACACCGAAAGCTTCGAGACCTGCGACCTTGTTCCCAACGTGCTGCGCGGAGTGAGCGAGGTCGACATGTCGGTGACGGTCATGGGCCAGAAGCTGGCGATGCCGTTCTATTGCTCGCCGACCGCCTTGCAGCGCCTGTTCCACCATCAGGGTGAGCGCGCGGTCGCCAGGGCCGCCGCCAAATACGGCACCATGTTCGGCGTCTCCTCGCTTGGCACCGTCAGCCTCGAGGAGGCGCGCGGCATCAGCAGCAGCCCACAGGTCTACCAGTTCTATTTCCACCGGGACCGAGGTCTTAACCGGGCGATGATGCAGCGCGCAAAGGCGGTCGGCGTCGAGGTGATGATGCTGACCGTCGACAGCATCACCGGGGGAAACCGCGAGCGCGACAAACGCACCGGCTTTGCCATTCCCTTCAAGCTCAATCTCGCCGGAATGGCGCAGTTCGCGCTCAAGCCGGCCTGGGCGATCAATTATTTCACCCATGAGGGGTTCAAGCTGCCGCAGCTCGACGAGCATGTCGACATGGGTGGCGGCACGATGTCGATCAGCCGCTACTTCACCGAGATGCTAGACCCGTCGATGACGTGGGACGACGTGGCCGAGATGGTCAAGCTTTGGTCGGGTCCGTTCTGCCTCAAGGGCGTCATATCGGTGGAGGATGCAAGACGCGCCGTCGACATCGGCTGCAGCGGCATTGTGCTGTCGAACCATGGCGGGCGGCAGCTGGATGGCTCGCGGGCGGCGTTCGATCAGCTTGCCGAGATCGTCGACGCCGTTGGCGACAGGATCGACGTCATCATGGATGGCGGCGTGCAGCGCGGCACCCATGTGCTGAAGGCGCTGTCGCTCGGTGCCAAGGCCGTCGGCGTCGGACGCTACTATCTGTTCCCGCTCGCGGCGGCAGGCCAGCCCGGCGTCGAACGGGCGCTTGAGCAGATGCGGGTCGAGATCGAACGCGGCATGAAGCTGATGGGCTGCAGTTCGATCGAACAATTGTCGCGCAAGAACGTCCGTTTCAGGTAATCTCGACCCATGAAATCCTCCCTCGAAGACACATTGCTCGCCGCGATCCGCACCATTCCGGATTATCCCAAGCCCGGCATCCTGTTTCGCGACATCACCACGCTGCTCGGCAATGCGCGCGCCTTCCGCCGCGCCATCGACGAACTGGTGCATCCCTATGCCGGCCAGAAGATCGACAAGATCGCCGGCATCGAGGCACGTGGATTCATCCTTGGCGGCGCCGTCGCCCATCAGCTCTCGGCCGGTTTCGTGCCGATCCGCAAGAAGGGCAAGCTGCCCTACGAAACGGTGCGCGTCGCCTATAGCCTGGAATATGGGCTGGACGAGATGGAGATGCACAAGGACGGCGTTGCTCCGGGCGAGAAGGTGATCCTTGTCGACGATCTGATCGCCACCGGCGGAACGGCTGAAGCCGCGGTCAAACTTCTGCGCCAGATCGGCGCCGACATCCTCGCTGCCTGTTTTGTCATCGACCTGCCGGACCTCGGCGGCCGCGCCAAGCTCGAAGCCCTCGGTGTGCCGGTCAGAACGCTGATAGGGTTCGAAGGACATTGAGGAGTGCTCTCCCTTCTCCTACAAGAAGGGAGAGGGAAAGTGGCGTTACTCGGCCTTCACCAGAACGGCGCTTTCGAACTCGAGCACCTTGTCGCCGGTGGAATCGAAAGCTTCCGAACGCAGCGCCAGCAGCCGCCAGCCGGGGCGTGAGGCGATTGGGCGGTGCGACAGCGCGGTGCGCGTGAAGGTGATGGTTTGCCCGGCATAGACCGGCTTCAGCCATTTCAGGTTCTTGAAGCCGGGCGAGGGACCGAATTCCGGCACTGGACCGGGACCGCTCCACGCAGCGATCTCGGCGTCCATACGGTTTTCCAGATTGAGTTTCATCCAGGTCGCGGCCGTGTGCCAGCCGGACGCGCAGAGGCCGCCGAGCACACTTTTCTTCGCGGCCTCCTCGTCGATATGGAAGATTTGCGGGTCGTACTTACGGGCGAAGGCCTTGATCGCCTCGGGCTCGAATGAGTGCGAGCCGAGCGTGACGGTGGTGCCGATACGGAAGAACTCGTCCAGTGTCATGCTTGGCTCCCCGCGGCATCGCGCGTGAGGAACATGACGGAGTTCTCGAGCTCGAAGACGCTTTCGCCACGCTGGTTGAACAGTTCGCTGCGCATGGTGACGAAGCCGAGTTGCGGCTTCGATTTCGACAGGCGCTTGGCAATAACCATCAGGGTGCCGGTCAGTTGGTCGCCGGCCAGGACCGGCTTCTTCCATTTGACCTGATCGACTCCGGGCGCGCCCTGGCAGGTCGAGTCCAGCAGGAACGCACCGCACAGCATGCGCATGAACATTGCGCAGGTGTGCCAGCCCGACGCTGCCAGCCCGCCGAGGATGCTGGCCTTACCGGCTTCCTCGTCGAGATGCATCGGCTGCGGGTCGAATTCTCCGGCGAATTCGACGATCTCGGCGGCACTCACGAGCTTCGAGCCGAGGTCGATCGATGCGCCCTCGATGAAGTCCTCATAGGCCCATGTTTTTATCTCTGCAGTCATGGTCTGGAATCCGGCTTGTCGACCCACGATCCCCAGGATCGGGGTTTCCGGATGCAGGCCGGCGTTCGTTTGGTCAAGCGATTTCTACTGCGCCAGCCTGTGGCAGCCGATCGACAGGGCCACTCAGAGCCAGCCGCGGCGGCGGAAGTACCAGAAGGGCAGGATCGCCGACAGCACCATCATGGCGATGGCGAAGGGATAGCCAAGCTCCCATTTCAACTCGGGGATGACGTCGAAATTCATGCCGTAGATCGAGGCGACCAAAGTCGGCGGCAGGAAGATGACGGCGGCGACCGAGAAGATCTTGATGATGGCGTTCTGCTCGATCGAGATCATGCCGAGGGTGGCGTCGAGCAGGAAGGAGATCTTCTGCGACAGGAAGGTGGCGTGGTCGGCGAGCGACAGCACATCGCGCGACAGCGTCTTGATGCGCGCCTTGGTGTCCTTGCTCATCTTGGTGCGGGTCGAGGCATGGGCGAAGAAGCCTGCCAGCCGCTGCAGAGAGATCAGGCTGTCGCGGATCGAAGACGCGATGTCCTCCTTGCGGCCGATGGCTTTCAGCAACTCCTGGAAATCACGGTTGCGCTTGGAAACCTTGGTCGACCGCGCCTCGAATATATCGCGCGAGATCGCCTCGATGTCGCGGCCGGCGCGTTCCAGAATGTCGGCGAGACGGTCGACGATCGCCTCCAGCAAGCCGATCAGGATGGTGTCGCCGCTGGTGCAGCCGGTCGCCACCTTCTCGGCGCGCTGCGGAAAGGTCTTGAAGGCCTTCGGCTCGTGGTAGCGCACCGTGATCAGCCTTGTGCCGGCGAGCACGAAGGTGACCGGCGACATCAAGGGATCGTCGACCTCGGTCTGGGCGGGCAGGGTGGCGGTCATGAAGTAGGCGCCGTCCTCGACATAGAGGCGGCTCGAAATCTCGATCTCCTCCATCTCCTCGCGCGTCGGAATGGCAACGCCGAGCCAGCTCTCGATCGTCGCTTCCTCTTCCTTTGTCGGGTTGAACAGGTCCGCCCAGACGATGGTCTCGCTGTTTGCCAGGAGATCGTCGACGACGCGCAGGCGGTCATTGTCCACGACGAAGGCCTTGATCATCGCCTGATATCCCTTGCTGGGGTCAAAGGGTGCGTTCGGATTGACGCGTCGTGTTGGATTGCACGAGACGGACACTTTCGCCGAAAGCGCCGACCGCGTGCCCCAGCCGATTAGACCCGTGATGTGACAAGGTCAAGGCAGGCCATGCCGCCCGCAAAACAGGTCAACGGCAAGTGCTGTCAACGATGCAGAGAGATAGCGGACGGCACATTGCCGCCCGCCATCTTAGGATACGTCTACCGGGAGTTTGGCAGGATCTGGTGCAGCACGATGGCCCAGACGGCGCCGAAGGCGATCGATGAGCCGAGGATGTACTGCACGAGGTCGGGGAGCGTCTTGACGAAATCCGGCGGCGCCAGCGTGGCAAACAGCGCCATCAGGATCGGCAGACCGATGACCAGCATGTTGCGCTCGGTCAGGGGTGTACCGCGCACGACGCGGAAACCGTTCATGGCGATGACGACGCAGAGGACGCCGAAAACGCCGCCGATGACAGGCCCCGGTATCGAGGCGATGACCGCCGAAAGCTTGCCGATCAGCCCGAACAGCACCAGGAAGATGCCGGCGGCGGCAAAGGCGGCGCGGCTGGCAATGCCGGTGATGGCAATGATGCCGGCATTGGACGAATAGCCGGTCACCGGGGTGCTGCACAGCAGCGCGCTGACCAGGCAGCCGAGGCCTTCACCTGTCGCGCCCTTGTCGAGCTGCTCGTCCGACAGCGGCTTGTCGATGACGGCGCCGACGGCGAACCAGGTGCCGGTGGTTTCGGCGAGAACGACGATATAGACGATCAGCATCGTCAGTGTCGCCGACAGCGAGAACGTCACGTCGAGATTGAGGAAGGCGATTCGCGGCATGGAAAACCATGTCGCGTCCGCAACGCCCGCCATGTTCAACTGGCCCATGAAGGCGGCGGCCACGCTGCCTGCCACCAGGGCGATGATCACGGACAGCAGGCGCAGCCAGGCGCCCTTCGCGCCAAGTGCCATGCCGGTCAGCATGCAGCCGACGAGGAAGGCAGCGGCGATAAAAGCGAGGACGATGTTGCCGCCGACCGTGGCGGTGCCGTGGACCGCGAACACGCTCTCCTTGAGCGCCACCGGCATCAAGGCGACGCCGACGACGATGATGATCGCACCGCCGACGATGGGCGGTACGAAGCGGTTGACGAGGCGATGGAAGATTCTTGTCGGCGAACCGAGCAGGATGACCAGTATGGCGCCCGGAATGAGCGCTCCGACCACGGCGGAGAGACCGCCAACGCCGCCGCCTGCTCCGAAGGCGATGGCCAGCACCGCGCCGATCGGGACGAAGGACGGCCCCTGGACGACCGGCAGCCGCATCAAAAGCTGCGACTGGATCAGTGTGGCAATGCCTGCGGCCACGAATGCGGACTGGATAAAGGCGCCGGCATCGCCGACGCTGAAGGCGAGCACCGATGCGATGATAAACGGCACGATGTAGACGTCCATCGCCAGTACATGCTGGAGGCCGAGCAGCGCTGCCTTGCCCCATGGCAGCGGATCGTCCGGTTGGGCAATCAATGTGATCTCTGACGCAACGCGTTCCATGTACCGTTCCCCTTCTGACCCCTCTGGAAATTCCCGCTCGATCATGGGATCAGTCGGTGCCGAAGGACAGCGGCCACAACATTTGCCAACTGTTTTTTTGTAGGCCAAGCAGACCGTTAGCCAAACCGGAGCCGCAATGACGAGAGAACCCTTCACGCTGCTCGGCACCGCCTTCCACACGCCCCAACGCGGCAGGCTGGAGGTGCTGAAGGACCATCTGTTCAGCGTCGATGCACAGGGGCGCATCGCGGAAATGCTGGCGCCGGATCATCGCGAGTACGAGGTCAGGCAGAACGCTGCCCGCCTGGCGGGCACGCTTGTTGAGCTTGCCAATGGCCAATTCCTGCTGCCCGGTCTCATCGACCTGCATATCCATGCGCCGCAATGGCCGCAGATGGGCAAGGCGCTGGATGTGCCGCTCGAAGTCTGGCTGCAGAAATACACCTTTCCGCTCGAAGCCCGCTATGCGGATGTCGATTATGCCCGCGAGGTCTATGCCGATCTGGTCGATAACCTGCTGGCCAACGGAACCACCACGGCGCTCTATTTCGCCACGGTCCATGTTGACGCGAGCCTGGCGCTTGCCGAGACCTGTCTTGAGAAGGGTCAACGCGCGCTCGTCGGCAAGGTGGTGATGGACGATCCAGAGCAGTGTCCACCTTTCTACCGCGATGCCGATGCGGCAAGCGCGGTATCGGACACCAGACGGTTCATCGAGGCGGTCAAGTCGCTGGATCCGCGCGACAGGCCGCTCGTCCAGCCGGCGATCACACCGCGCTTCATCCCAAGCTGCACGGATGCGGCGCTGCAAGGACTCGGCGAGCTGGCAACCGAATTCGGCTGCCACGTGCAGACGCATTGCTCGGAGAGCGACTGGGCAAAGCAGTTCGTCGAGACGCGCTTCGGCCGCACCGATGCGGCAAGCCTTGATGGTTTCGGCCTGCTCACCCGGCATACGATCCTGGCGCATTCGAATTTCATCGATGAGCAGGATATGGACCTCATAGAGGAGAGGGGCGCGGCTGTTGCCCATTGCCCGCTGTCCAATTTCTATTTCGCCAATGCCGCATTTCCGCTGCGCGCAGCACTTGACCGGCACATGCACGTCGGGCTCGGAACCGACATTTCCGGAGGCTACAGCCCGTCACTGTTCGATGGCTGCCGACATGCATTGTCAGCGTCGAGGACGCTGCAAAGCGGTGTGCATGCCGGCCTGCCGCCGGAGCAACGCGGTGCGCCCGGCGAACCCATCACGCACCAGGAGGCGTTCTGGCTGGCGACCGCCGGCGGTGCGGAAGCACTTGATCTGCCGACGGGCAATTTTCGCGTCGGCTATGAGTTTGACGCGCTGCTGATCGACACCAGCGCCAGGGCATCGAACATCCACATCGGCATGGCCGACGATACGCTTGAGGAGATATTCCAGAAGATCGTGCTCAACGCAGCGCGGGCCAACATCGCCACGGTCTGGGTGAGTGGCCGGAGGGTAGTTGGGCAATAGCTGGTTTTCCCGGGCTAGCCGGAGAGGGCGCTGATCACGCCGCCACGGCGGCGTGACATCCGTCACATCAGGTGTTGAACTTGAACAGCAGGACGTCCCCGTCCTGGACGACATATTCCTTGCCTTCGTCGCGCGCCTTGCCGGCTTCTTTGGCCGCCACTTCGCCGCCCAGTGTGACGAAGTCGTTGTAGGAGATGGTCTGGGCGCGGATGAAGCCGCGCTCGAAATCGGTGTGGATGACACCGGCGGCCTGTGGCGCCTTGTCGCCCTTATGGATGGTCCAGGCGCGCGTCTCCTTCGGCCCGGCGGTGAAATAGGTGATGAGATGCAACAGGTCGTAGCCGGCGCGGATGACCTTGTTCAGGCCGGGTTCGTCGAGGCCCAGCGACGACAGGAATTCCATTTCTTCCTCGTCGGAGAGCTGGGCGACTTCCGCCTCGATCGCCGCCGAGATCACCACGGTGCCGGCGCCTTGGGCGGTGGCCATGTTTTCCACGGCACTGGTGTGCTCGTTGCCGGTGGCGGCGTCGGCCTCGGCGACATTGCAGACATAGAGCACGGGATGCGAGGTCAGAAGGTTCAAGCCCTGCAGGATGCGCAAATCTTCGGGCGAAATACCCTTGAGCAGAATGCGGGTCGGCTTGCCGGCCTGCAGCAGTTCGAGCGCTGCCTCCATCAGCGGCAGCACGGTCGTCGCTTCCTTGTCCTTGCTGCCGGCGCGCTTGCGGAATTGCACGATGCGGCGTTCGAGGCTGTCGAGGTCGGCGAGCATCAGCTCGGTCTCGACCGTCTCGGCATCGGCGACGGGGTCGATGCGGCCCTCGACATGGGTGATGTCGTCATCCTCGAAGCAGCGCAGCACATGCACGATGGCGTCGACCTCACGGATGTTGGCGAGAAACTGGTTGCCCAGCCCTTCGCCCTTCGAGGCACCGCGCACCAGACCGGCAATGTCGACGAAGGATATGCGGGTCGGGATGATCTCCTTCGACTTGGCGATCGCGGCGATCTTCTGCAGGCGCGGATCTGGCACCGCCACCTCGCCGGTGTTCGGTTCGATGGTGCAGAATGGATAGTTGGCGGCTTGCGCCGCAGCCGTTCTGGTCAACGCGTTGAAAAGCGTCGACTTGCCGACGTTGGGCAAGCCAACGATGCCGCATTTGAAACCCATTTTTGTTCGGTCCTATCGGGAAAATAGAAATTTGATCAGGGCTATGGGCGATAGGGGTGATCAACGTCAAGCCCTTCGGTCCCCTTGATGCTCAGTCCTTGCCGCCGAACAGCTTCTTCAGCATGGCGGCCATTGGACCGCTTTCCGGCAGCTTGGCTGGCACCTGCTGCGGCCGTGCCTGGCGGACGTGACTTTGCTGCTTGTGCGCCGGCTGCTTCGGTGCCGGCTTTTCCGGTTGCGAGCCGGCCTTGCCCTGGACGGCGAGGCTGGTCTTGTTCATGAAGCCGGACTCGTCGCCCTTGGCGATCATGGCGGCGTTGTCGGCGATCGCGTCGAGCAGCGGGTCGAGCCATTCGCGGTCGGCTTTGGCGAAATTGCCGAGCACATGGTGCTGGACCATTTCCTTGACGCCGGGATGGCCGACGCCGATCCGTACGCGGCGATAGGCGTTGCCGACATGGCCGTCGATCGAGCGGATGCCGTTGTGGCCGCCGGCGCCGCCACCGGTCTTGATGCGCAGCTTGCCTTCGGCAAGGTCGATCTCGTCATAGAAGACCGTGAGCGCGGAAAGCTCGAGCTTGTAGAAGCGCAGTGCTTCGCCGACCGACTGGCCGGACAGGTTCATGAAGGTCTGCGGCTTGATCAGGACGATTTTTTCGCCGCCGAGCGTGCCCTCGGAAATCAGGCCCTGGAATTTCTTCGACCAAGGCGAAAAGGAATGGCGGCGGGCGATTGCGTCCGCCGCCATGAAACCGACATTGTGGCGGTTGTCAGCGTATTTCGCGCCCGGATTGCCGAGACCTGCAAACAGCAGCATCGCCTGCTCCGGGCGTGAAAGAGTTACTTCTCTTCGGCGGCAGGAGCCGCTTCAGGTGCAGCCGCTTCAGCCGTCTCTTCCGTCTCCGGCTTCATCGCCGACGAACCGGCAATGGTCGCGATGGTGAAGTCGCGGTCGGAGATCACAGGCTTGACGCCAGCCGGCAGCTTGACCGCCGAGATGTGGATCGAGTCGCCGATGTTGGCGCCGGTGAGATCGACGGTGATGAACTCCGGGATCGCATTGGCCGGGCAGTGGAACTCGACTTCGTGACGCACGATGTTGAGCACGCCGCCGCGCTTGATGCCGGGCGACTTGTCTTCATTGATGAAGTGGACAGGCACGTCGACATTGACCTGGGTGTCCTTGCCGATGCGCAGGAAGTCGACATGGACAGGGAAATCCTTGACCGGGTCGAGCTGGAAGTCCTTCGGCAGGACCTGGATCTTCTTGCCGTCGACATCGATCGTGGCGATCGTGGTCAGAAACCCGCCGCCATGGATCTTGTAGTAGATGTCCTTGTAGGTGAGCGCGATAGCCAGGGGAGGCTGCTTGTCACCATAGATTACTGCAGGCACTTTACCGTTGCGGCGAACTGCACGGGCGGACCCCTTACCGACCTGTTCGCGTGCTTCGGCCTTGAGCTCGTAAGTGTCGTGGCTCATGGCATTTCCTTTCGGTTTGTTCTGGAGCGCTCACGATGGGCAGAGGGCCTGGACCGTAAACGTCGAAAGCCGACATGCCCATGCATGATCTGGTCCGAAAACCGGAATCCACTTTTCGGGATCATGCGGGAAGGCGGCCTTCCGCCGCGTTGCCTCCAAGGGTGTCTACGCGGGTGGCGGCTCTATAGCGGAAGGCGGCCGGAGGTGCAAGCCAAAGGCACGCCCGGCCTGGTGCAGTCCAGGCGGTCGCTATCCGCGCTTTTCGATGACGGCATAAAGCACGTTGCGGTTCTCGCCGAAGAACACCTGCGCCTCGACGGCGTTGCGGTCGACGCTGGCATTGACGATGTTCCACATATCGACCTCCGACCGCAGCAGCAACACCCAGTCCATGAATGTCTCCCGGTAGCCGGCGTCAGGCGTGCCCTCGGCGTAGTTGGCAAACAGGAACGTCCCGTTCGGCTTCAACATCTGCAGGCAGGTCTTCGTGAGTTTCACCGCGACGTTGTGGGCGAGGTAGTCATAAAGGCCGGAGGCATAGACGAAATCGAACTTGCCAAGCTTGTGACCCCGCGTGAGCACGGTCCGCACCGAGCCGTCGATGGCTTCGACCGCGGTGCCCTGGAAATCGCGCGCGATCAGCCCAACGCTCTGGGGATCCTGATCGAGCGCTACCCAACGCTTGAGACGGCCCTCCGCCAAGGCGACCGAACGATTGGCTTCCCGCAAATGGCCGGCCGCGATCGCCAGGACCTCGGTTTCCGGTCCGTTCTTGGTTGCGATCTGATCGACGTATCGGGTCAAGAGATCGCGCCGCTCCCGTGCGGCGACGCATGACGGTACGTTCTGGGTATGGCTGTACAGGGCCTTGCCGATCTCCGAGGCGCTGGCCACGCTCTCTGCCACATGCGGATCGCAATAAATGTAATCAAGCAACTGCGCGTCGCCGGAATAGCCCCTGGGCTTGGTGAAGGACCAGTGCGTCAGCGGATCCTCGAGAAAATACTTCAGGATCGGATGGTTCTGCGCAACCGGTATCAACGCATGCCAGACGTCGGGATGAACTTTGGAATGCAGGCCATTCAGAAAGGACAGCAAGCGACCGACGATCTCGGCCGGGTTCTTGTCCTGTTCGACCTGCTGCTGTGTCGCGTGGAGAATGAGGGCCAGCTCCGCGCGAGCGGTTTCGAACGCTTCGCCATGATGCTCGAGCTTTCCCCGAGGCAGCGTGCCGGCGAGCATCTCGGCAGTAATCAAGCTTTTGCCATCAAGAACGGTCTGCACGCCATCACTCCATAGTTAACAGTCGGTTAACTTATTGCGTAGAATGCTCCCTTTGCCAATGTCGAGCCGACGGCATTTTATCGTTATGATTAATTTCCCGCCAACCATGTTCCTCTTTAGACGGCTTTCGGCCCTAATTCCGGGTTCGAGTTAACGGAAACTTGTCTTGCGCGATTGCATTTGTTTGCCCGGCGTCGCAATCGCCGTCGCGTCCAAGGAGCCGGCCCGCGTGGGGGCAGAAGCTGGAAATGAGTTCGGAAAACAAAATCCCTTTCAAACGGGGTCTATTGTGATGAACGAACACCTGTCCTCCGTATTGGTCGATGCGGTTGATGCGGAGCCGTACGAGCCGCGCTACGAACTGGGGGCCGACGAGCTTCGCACCCTTTACCGCACGGAAGCGCAGGCGACGCGAAGAGGGGAAGCCAGGCCAGGGCTTTGGATCGCGGTTGCGATCTATCTCTTGTTTTCGGCAACCGATCTGCTGCTGATCCCGGATGTGGCCGCCTATACGATCACGGCGCGCTTCACGGTCGGATTGAGCGCGCTTTTGATCCTGGAAGCGCAGCTTCGCCATGGCGTCGGGACGGAATGGCTCGACGTGACCTGCGCCGGGGCCATTATCTTTGGCTATGTTGGTTGGCTGTGTCCGGCGATTATGGGCGCGGACAAGGAAAGTGTCTCTTACTATATGGTCTTTGGGACCATATTCATGATGAGCGCCAATCTTTTCTTTACGTTCAATTTCAAGCTTTCTATCGTAACTTCCGCAATAATTTTATGTATACTTTACATTGTAAACTACTTTGTTCCTTCAACCCTCACATACAAAATGGTTTTTGGGGCTTTCTATGTTTCTTGTTTTACGTTCACCTCGTATGTTAACTGGAAACTAAATGAGGAACGCTACAACGTCTTTCTGAATGCCCTGGAAGCCAAGATCCAGCACAATGAGGCGACCGAACGCGGCAAGGCCCTGCTGAGATTGTCGCGGACCGATCCGCTTACAGGTCTGGAGAACCGGCGCGCGATCGACGAGAAGCTGCGGGACTACTGGAGCGATTGGCAAAAGGTCGGCACCAGCTTCGGGGCGATCCTCATCGACGTGGACTTCTTCAAGAAATTCAACGACTGCTACGGCCATCAGGAAGGCGACCGCTGCCTGATCCATGTCGCCAATGCCCTGAGCGAGATGATCAAACAGTATAATGGTTCCATAGGCCGCTACGGCGGCGAAGAGTTCATCGTCCTGGCGCGCATGGAGACAAAAGAGCAGATCCTGAACATCGCCGAAGCCATTTGCAGCACGGTGGAGAACCTGGCGCTTACCCACGAGCTCCGGCGCGACGGCGTCTCGATCGTAACGGTGAGCGTTGGCGCCGCATTCACCAGGACGCAGACCGGGGCCAAGCTGGAGAAGATCATCCACGAGGCCGATCGCGCTCTCTATCTGGCAAAAGCCGGCGGCCGAAATTGTGCCCGGCTGTTCGATCCAACCGATCCGCAAAGCAGCGACGAGAGTGAGAACATTGCGGCCTTGCTGAAGATAGCGATCGGCCAGAATCTCGTTTCACTCGTTTACCAGCCCATCCAGGATGTCAAATCGGACCGGGTTGAAGCGGTAGAGGCTCTGATGCGCCTCAAGATGCTGGACGGCACATCGGTTCCGCCCAGCCTGTTCATTCCCGTCGCCGAACGAACCGGCGCGATCCTGGAACTCGGGCGCTGGGCGATAAGGACAGTGTGCGCCGAGCTCCTGGCAGACGATCACGTCCATGTCGTCAGTGTCAACGTCTCCCCGATCCAGCTTAAGACACCGGGCTTCGCAACGTCTGTTGCGACCATTCTGGGCGAGACCCGCGTCGCCGGCAGCAGACTGGCCTTCGAGATCACCGAAGGGCTGGAGATGGAGATGCATTCGGACATCCTGCGCTGCATCAGCGACCTGAAGCTGCTCGGGATCAAGATATGGCTCGATGATTTCGGGACGGGCTTCGCGGGCCTTTCGTGGCTTCGCCTGATCGATTTCGATACGGTGAAGATCGACCGCTCGTTTCTTCACGACTGCAGTTCCCCGAGCGGCAAGGCAATGCTGCAGGACATTATCACCCTGGTCCGAAATCGCGGCCACAAGATCCTGGTCGAAGGGGTGGAAACCGACGAGCAGATGGTCTTGATGCGCGAATTCGGCATAGACAAGATCCAGGGCTTCCATGTCGGCCGCCCCGCTCCCGCCGTCAGTTTCCAGGCAAAGCGGGCCATGCGCAAACGGTCATTTGCCGTGCTTAAGTCCGCATGATACGTGTGGGCGGTGGCATTTGGCTTAGAGCTTAGGCCGCTATTTGGCCGCGACGGGCCAAAAGCCGAAGTCTAGCTGACTTCACCTGAGCGCCGCGCCGGCTTCCAGTTTCTGGCCTGCTTCATATCGGCAGGAACACCGTCAGCGGGCTGAGCCGCGGCGGATGTCGAGACGCGGCCCGGCACCAAAGACGACCACGTGGAGAAGGCCGGCGCCAGATCAGCCCGACCATCGCCGTCAGGATCATCGCACCATCCGCTTGGCGGACCGGGTCAAGATCGCCACCGGCGGCAAGGTGATTGCGTCTACTTTTTCCTGATGGGGATCTCGCGCAAAACACCTTGCTTCCGCGAAACGGCTCGATCGAGGAATGCTATTCCCTAGATTAGTCTATTAAACCATATATTTACTTTGATATTTGGCTCCCGGCCCTACCCTGCCAGCTCAACCACGATTGCTTGCAGGATTCCGGAACCGACAATGAGCAAGACCATCCGCTTCAATGCCTTCGAAATGAACTGCGTCGGTCACCAGTCGCCCGGCCTCTGGCGCCACCCGCGTGACCGGTCCTGGGACTACAAGGATCTGGAGTATTGGACAGATCTCGCCAGGCTTTTGGAGGCCGGATTCTTCGACTCCGTCTTCATCGCCGATGTGATCGGCTATTATGATGTCTACAAGGGCAACCTCGACAATGCGTTGCTGCAAGGCGTGCAAATCCCGGTGAACGATCCGTTGCAGCTCGCCAACCCGATCGCCTTGGCCACCAAACATCTCGGCATCGGCATCACGGCTTCGACGAGCTTTGAGCATCCCTACACCTTCGCACGCCGCCTCTCGACGGCGGACCACCATACCAAGGGCCGTATCGGCTGGAACATCGTCACGTCCTATCTGGAGAGCGGGGCCAAGAACATCGGCCAGGGCGGGCTGCGCAGCCACGACAATCGTTATGACGTTGCAACCGAATATATCGAAGTCCTCTACAAGCTGTTCGAGGGCAGTTGGGAAGAGGGAGCCGTGCTGCGCGACAAGGAGCGCGGGATATTTGCCGATCCGACAAAAATCCACGAGATCGGCCACAAGGGAAAATATTTCGATGTGCCGGGCTTTCACCTATGCGAACCTTCGCCACAGCGCACGCCCGTTCTCTTCCAGGCCGGCGCCTCGGGTGCCGGCAAGCAGTTCGCCGCCGGCCACGCCGAATGCGTGTTCATCTCGACGCCTCTGAAGGATGCCACCCGCGCCTATGTCGCGGAAATCCGCAAGCGCGCCGCCGAGCAGGGTCGCGATCCGAAAAAGGTGCTGATCTATGCGATGGCAACCATCATCGTCGATGAAACCGACGAAAAGGCACGGGCTAAATATCAGGATTACGCGAACCACGCCTCCTATGACGGCGCCTTGGTCCTGATGTCTGGCTGGACCGGCATCGATTTCGGACACTACAAACCGACGGATACGGTCAAGAAAGTCAAGACAAACGCGATCATCTCCGCCGTCGAGCATCTGGCCGGAGGCGACAAGGTCTGGTCCATCGAAGAGCTTGCAAAATGGGGCGGCATTGGCGGTCTCGGGCCGCTTTTCGTGGGATCGCCATCGACGATCGCCGATCTTCTGCAGGAGTGGGTCGAGGAAACCGACATCGACGGCTTCAACCTGGCTTATGCGCTGGCGCATGACAGCTTTGCCGACGTCATCGGATACGTCGTGCCGGAACTGCAGAAGCGCGGGGTCTACGCGACGCAGTATCGCGAGGGCACACTGCGCGAAAAGCTGTTCGGCGAAGGCCCCTATCTGCCGGGAAACCATCCGGCCCATCGCTTCCGCGACATCGAACGCGTCAAGCGCGACGAGGCCGCGGCGCAATCAACCTTGACCGAAGGGCACGCCCGCCAATCCGAACCGGCCTGACATCATCCCTGCACGGCGCCGAAGGGAAAGCGGCCCGCGCCGCCGGACCGTCGGACTTTGCCTCTGTTAGCCACCATGGAGCGCTGAATTCATGACAACGCCATCCGCACCCGCATTGGAAGTCAAGAACATCTCCCTCGCATTCAAAGGCGTGAAGGCGATCTCCGATCTCAGTTTCGAGGTGGCGCCTCAGGAAATCTGCGCCCTGATCGGCCCGAATGGGGCGGGAAAAAGCTCGCTGCTGAACATACTGAACGGCGTCTATGTTCCCGATTCAGGCGAGATCATCTTCGAGGGCGAACATTTCCATCGGATGCAGCCGCTGGAGGCCGCGCGCCGCGGCATCGGCCGCGGGTTCCAGAACAACGCGCTGTTTTCGGGAATGAGTGTCGCCGACAATGTCATTGCCGGCCTGTCCAGGCATGCTCGCGCAACGCTCCTGGAAGAAGCACTGCTTTTGCCGCGCGCACGCGCCGAGGCGCGCCGTTTCCGCGAGCGCGCCCATGAAGTCCTGCGCCTCTTCGATCTGGAGCGGCATGCCGAGACCACCGTGGCCTTGCTGCCCTACGGCGTGCAGAAGAAGGTCGAACTAGCGCGCGCCATTGTCGCGGCTCCCCGCCTGTTGCTTCTCGATGAACCGCTGGCAGGCATGAACAGCGCCGAGAAACAGGAAATCGCGCAGATCATTGCCAGGCTGAACCGCGACCTGAAGCTGACGATCGTGCTGATCGAGCACGATATCGGCATCGTGCTGAAGCTCGCTCACCATGTCGTCGTGCTCGATTACGGGCGCAAGCTAGCCGATGGCGCGCCGGATACCATTCGCGACAATCCCGAGGTCATCGCCGCGTATCTGGGCCACGACAAGGTTGAGATCGCCGCATGAACATGTTTCTCGAAACCCTCATCGGCGGCCTGCTGGCGGGCACGATGTACTCGCTCGTCGCCATCGGCTTCGTGCTTATCTACAAGGCCTCCGGCGTCTTCAACTACGCGCAGGGGTCCATCCTGCTGTTTGCAGCCCTGACCTTCGTGTCGCTGACCGATCAGGGTGTGCCGGTGCTGGTGGCGCTGGCGATCACGGTGGTCGTGCTTGCGCTGATGGCAGTCGGGATCGAGAGGCTGATCCTGCGCCCGCTCGTCAACCGCAGCCCGATGACGCTGTTCATGGCGACGCTCGGGCTGGCCTACATCGTCGAAGGGACAGCCCAAGGGCTCATGGGGTCGCAGGTCAGGGCGCTCGATCTCGGCATCGAGGATCTGCCGATCTTCCTCGGCGACATCATGATCAGCCAGTTTGATCTCACCGCCGCCGCAGTCGCGCTCGTCCTGGTGGTGGCCCTGTCGCTGCTGTTCAACAAGACCCGCCTCGGAGTTGAGCTCAGGGGCGTGGCCGACGATACTCGCGCCGCTCTCTCCATCGGCATCGATGTCAACCGCATCTGGCAGATCGTCTGGACCATTGCGGGGCTCGTCGGGCTTGTGGCCGGTCTGCTCTGGGGCGCCCGCCAGGGCGTGCAGTTCTCATTGTCGCTGGTGGTGCTGAAGGCCCTGCCGGTGCTCATCATCGGCGGCTTCACCTCTATCGCCGGCGCCATCGTCGGCGGGCTCGTTGTCGGTGCAACGGAAAGCCTAGCCGAAACCTATATCGGCCCCTTCCTCGGCGGCGGCATCACGCCCTGGTTTGCCTATGCGCTGGCGCTCGCCTTCCTCTTCATCCGCCCCGCCGGTCTGTTTGGCGAACAGAAAATCGAAAGAGTCTGAATCATGTCCGATATTGAACTCCGGCTTACCGGCGGCATAGGCGAGGGCGCAAGCACCCGGACACTGGTCGGCATAGCCGCGGCTGCCCTCATTGTTGCCCTACCTTTCCTCGCCACGGAATACTGGATCAATGCTATCGCCGTGCCGTTCCTTATTCTGTCGCTGGCAGGTCTCGGCCTCAACCTTTTGACGGGTTATGCCGGCCAGATATCGCTCGGCGCCGGTGCGTTCATGATGGTGGGCGCCTATGCGGCATTTGCCTTCCAGCTGCGGCTGCCCGAACTGCCGCTGCCATTGGCACTGATAGCAGCCGGCATCGTCGCCGGCGCGGTCGGGTTCGCCTTCGGCTTTCCCTCGACCCGCATCAAGGGTTTCTATCTGATCGTCAGCACGCTTGCCGCGCAGTTCTTCTTCGAATGGCTGTTTCTCAAATTTCCGTGGTTCTACAACGGTGATCCGTCCGCCACGATCTCCCTTCCAGCGGGTCTGTCCGTCTTCGGCATCGATCTCAACAGCCCGCACGGACGCTATTACCTGACGCTCGCCAGCGTCGCCGTGCTGACCTGGCTTTCCTACAATCTCGTGCGCAGCCAGCCCGGTCGCAACTGGATGGCCATCCGCGACATGGATACGGCAGCGGCCGTGATCGGCGTGCCGATCCTGCGCGCGAAACTCCAGGCCTTCGCCGTATCGAGCTTCATCTTGGGCATTGCGGGCGCACTCTGGGCATTTGCGTATCTCGGATCGGCCAGCGTGCAGAGCTTCGGCCTGACGCGATCCTACCAGATACTCTTCATCATCATCATTGGCGGCATGGGCACCATTCGCGGCGCTTATTTCGGAGCCGCCTTCGTCAGCCTGTTGCCGCTGGCGCTCGACTGGCTGTTCCAGCGGGTGCTCGGCGGCCATGTCGACGCCGGACTGCTTCAAAACATCCAGAAGGTGATCTTCGGGGTCCTCATCCTCTGGTTTCTCATCAAGGAACCGGAGGGACTAGCCCGCTTGCTGCAAAGACAGCGTGGAGATTTAGGCAATCGCCGCCTTGCGCGGCTCAAAATCAGGAGACAGACGTGAAGAAACTGATCATTGCCGCGCTTTTGGCGGGTGGCGCCTTCGTGGCGAGCCCCGCCACGCTCAACGCCGCGGATGTGTCGCAATATATCCCGCTGCCGACCTATCGTGTCGGTGCCTACGCCTCTTCGGGCGAACTCTGGTGGGCAGGCGAAAGGGACTATTTCCGCTATATCAATGAGGTCGAGGGCGGCATCGACGGGATAAAACTCAACTACGAAGAGTTCGAGACCGAGTGGAGCCCGGACCGGACTGTCGAGGTCTACGAGCGGGTCAAGGGCGGCAAGGATGGTTCGCCGATCGCTTTCTTCTTCACGCACGGCACGCCCGCGACCTATGCGCTGCTCGAGAAGGCTGCCGCCGACAAGATCCCGCTGATCGATCCGGCCGGTGGGCGCACCGAATCCATCGACGGCAGGGTGTTCCCGTATGCCTTCCCGCTGCTGTTCAGCTATTACAGCCAGGCCTCGACCGGCATCAACTATATCGCGTCCAAGGTCGGTGGGTTCGATAAGCTCAAGGGCTTGAAGATAGCAACCGTCTATCACGACAGCGCCTATGGGCGTGCCACCCAGCCCGCTGTCGACCTGCTCGCCAAGAAATACGGCTTCGAGAACATCCAGATCCCCGTCGCCGATCCAGGCAATGAACAGTCGCCGCAATGGCGCCAGGTCCATGAGCTGAAGCCGGACTGGGTGTTCTTGCGCACCTGGGGTGTCTCCACCGTGGTGGGCATCAAGACGGCAGCCCGCTTCGGCTTTCCGGCCGATCATATCATCGGCGACGTCTGGGCCGGCTCCGAATCCGACGTCTCCCGGCCGGGAAGGCGGCGATCGGCTATTCCGCCCTTGCGCCTTATCCGGCGGGGGCCGATTTCGAGATCCATCAGCGGCTCAAGAAATTCATTCTCGACGCCGGCAAGTCCGACCTGCGCGATCAGAAGTATTTCGGCGCCGTCAATTACAATGTCGGTCTGGTCAATGCCGCGCTCGCCGTGGAGGCGCTCCGCACCGGCTACAAGAAGTTTGGCGCTCGTCCCCTGAATGGCGAGGAAGGCCGGTGGGCCTTCGAGCATCTGACCATCGACGAAAACCGTCTCAAGGAGATCGGCTTTGTCGGCCTGCTGCAGCCGATCCAGATCACGCCGCTTGACCATGAAGGCGGCGGCGCTGCCCGCATCCAGAGCTGGGATGGCAAGAAGTGGGTTCTCCAGACCGACTGGATCAAGGCCGACCACGAAGCGCTACGGCCGCTGATCGAGCAGCAAGCCGCCGCCTATGCCAAGGAACACGGCATCGCACCGCGTACGCCAGATACCGAAACCAATTGATATTCCACTTGATAGTCCCACCGGGGGAGGGGCGTCGTGCCCCTCCTTGCCTGAAACAGGAGTTCACCATGCACCAAAAGCTCGCCATGCACCAAAAGCTCTTGCGCGCTGCCCTGGCGGCTGCCACTTCGTTGCTGCTGCTTGCCAGTGCAGCCAAGGCCGTTGAAACCCAGCCGGGTCCCGACAGCGACAAACAGTTTTTCCCGATCGCCAGCTATCGCGTCGGCCCCTATGCGGCGTCGGGCGCTTCCATCTGGGCCGGGCAGATCGATTATTACCGCTATATCAACGAAGTCGAAGGCGGCATAAACGGCGTCAAGATTGCCTGGCAGGAATGCGAGACGGAATGGACGGCCGAAAAGGGCATCGAATGCTATGAGCGCTTCAAGCACGGGCTGAACGGCGCTCCGGTCGCCGCCTATTTCCCGAACGGCGCGCCTGCCGCCTATGCACTTTCCGACCGCGCGGCCGCGGACAAGATACCGCTGGTAACACTTGCCTACGGTCGCACCGAGGCCACCGACGGGCGTGTGTTCCCCTATATCTTTCCGGTCATGGTGACCTTCTACAGCGAGGCGTCGGCGGTCGTGAACTATGTTGCCGAGCGCGAAGGCGGCTTCGACAAGCTCAAGGGAAAGAAGATCGCCACCGTCTACCATGACAGCGCCTATGGCCGCGAGACGCTTGATCCGCTCGCCCTTCTGGCAAAGAAATACGGTTTCGAGAATATCCAGATTCCCGTTGCCGATCCGGGCAGCGAACAATCCTCGCAGTGGCGGCAGGTCCGCGAAGCAAAGCCGGACTGGGTGTTCCTGAGAACCTGGGGGGTTTCGACGCCGGTAGCCATCAAGACCGCGGTGCGTTTCGGCTTTCCCGCCGACCACATCATCGGCGATGTCTGGGCTTCGTCCGAGGAAGACGTGATCCCGGCCGGCGAAGCGGCGAAGGGATATCTGGCGCTGACGCCTTATCCGGCCGGCGCCGACTTCAAGATCCACGAGCGTTTGAAGAAGGACATCATCGACGCCGGCAAGTCCGACCTGCGCGATACCAAGGCCTTCGGCAGCGTCTATTACAATTCAGGTCTCGTCGGCGCCCTGCTCTCTGTGGAGATCGTTCGGCAGGCCCAGGCCAAGTTCGGCAACCGCCCGATCACCGGAGAAGAAGGCCAGTGGGCGCTGGAGCACCTGAAGCTTGATGACGCAGCCCTTGAAAGGGCAGGTTTCCGAGGCCTGGTGCAGAACCTCCAACTGACGCCCGCGGACCATGAGGGCGGCGGCGCGGTGCGCGTGCAGCAATGGAACGGGTCCAAATGGTCTCTCGTCAGCGACTGGGTGCAGGCCGATCGCACAACGCTGCGTCCGTTGATCGACGCGAAATCCGAGGCCTATGCCAAGGAGCATGGAATTACGCCCCGCGATATCGGCAGCAACTGACAGGACGCGGCGGCCGCTTTGACGGTTTCCCACGATAAGGAGAAACGCCATGACCACGACATCGAAGCCCGTCGCCCCGGCGGCTGATCAGGACACCCTTCTCGAAGTGTCGGGCATCGAAGTCGTCTATGGGGGCGCCATTCTGGCCGTCGCCGATGTGTCGCTGACGATCGGCAACGGCGAAATCGTTGCTTTGCTTGGAGCGAACGGTGCCGGCAAGAGTACTGTGCTCAAGGCGATTTCGGGCCTGGCCAGCGCCGATCGGGCCAAGGTGGGCCGGGGGCATATTCGCCTCGACGGTGAGGATATTCTCGGGCTTGCGGCCAACAGACTGGCAACGCGGGGCATCGTCCACGTCATGGAAGGGCGCCATGTCTTCTCGCATCTGACGGTCGAGGAGAACCTCTTGACCGGCGCATTTCTGCACCGGCCAAGCCGCAAGGAGCTGCAGCGTCAGCTCGACGACGTCTACGGCTGGTTTCCACGCCTGCGCGACAAGCGGCGCACGCATGCCGGGCTTGCGTCCGGCGGCGAACAGCAGATGCTGGCCATCGGCCGGGCGTTGTTGACGCAACCAAGGCTCGTCCTGCTCGACGAGCCCTCCATGGGGCTCGCACCGCGCATCGTTCAGGAAATCTTCGCGATCATCGCGCGCCTTAACCGGGAGAAAGGGACGGCCTTTCTGCTGGCGGAGCAGAATGCGGCTCTCTCGCTTGCCTACGCACAGCGCGGCTATGTTCTTGACACCGGCCGCGTGGCGCTCGAAGGGCCGGCGGCCGACCTTGCAGCGCGTGACGATCTCCACCGCATCTATCTGGGCGACGCGCCCTGACGCAGTCGTCGCGTTCGATCCGCGAATGTCTTCGAGGATGCATCTCGCGGGCAGAGGCCGGCGGGTGAGGTCCGACCGTCGAGAAGGCCGGGCCGGCTACCGGTCGCCGATCAACGCGGCGCGTAGCGCCTGGATCTGCCGGTTCAAGGCATCGAGCTCGGCCAGCGTCATGCCCGAGCGTTCGACCAAGGTCTCGTTCAGACAGTTGCACTGGACCAGCAGCGCGCGCCCGGCTGATGTCAGGTCGACCTGCACCTGGCGTTCGTCGGTCTGGCTGCGCTGGCGGGTCACCAGCCCGGCTTGCTCCATTCGCTTCACCAGCGGCGTGACGGTGCTCGATTCCAAAGCCAACCGGTTGGCGATGGTGCCGACCGACATCCCATAGGCCTCTCCAAGTGCGTTCAGCACCAGGTACTGCGGATAGGTGATGCCCATCTCGTCCAGCATCGGCTTGTAGGTGCGGTTGATCGCCATGCTGGTGGCATAGAGCGTGAAACAGAGCTGATTGTCCAACGGGAGAGGCACGGCGCATTCCTTTTGCCAATATGGGCATCAATTCGATACCACGAAAAATGATATCGCGATACATATTTTTGTAGACAAGGGTTTTGGGCTCCGTTAGCTATATCGTTATCGCGATATTGTTTATCGCGGAAATAACCAGAAGGAGATTGAGATGACCTCGCAAACCAAGCCCAGCTCCGGTAGCGGCACGATCACCACCAAGGACGGAACGCAGATTTACTACAAGGACTGGGGGACCGGGCAGCCTGTCGTCTTTCATCACGGCTGGCCGTTGAGCAGCGACGATTGGGACGCCCAGATGCTGTTCTTCCTGTCACAGGGCTACCGTGTCATTGCCTATGATCGCCGAGGTCACGGCCGCTCGACCCAGACGGATATCGGCAACGAGATGGATACCTATGCCGCCGATGTGGCGGAACTTGCCGCCCATCTGGGTCTCAAGAACGCCATTCATGTCGGCCATTCGACCGGCGGCGGCGAAGTGGCACGTTATGTCGCTCAATATGGCGCCGGCGGCCGTGTCGCCAAGGCAGTGCTGATCGGCGCGGTACCGCCAATCATGCTCAAGACCGCGGCCAATCCCGACGGCTTGCCGATCGAGGTTTTCGATGGCTTCCGCTCCGCCCAGGCAGCCAATCGCGCCCAGTTCTTCCGCGACATTCCATCAGGTCCGTTCTACGGCTTCAATCGTCCGGGTGCGGAGGTATCGCAGGGCGTCATCGACAATTGGTGGCGCCAGGGCATGATGGGCGGCACCAAGGCGCATTATGATTGCATCAAGGCCTTCTCGGAAACCGACTTCACCGAGGATCTGAAGGCGATCGACGTGCCTGTGCTGGTCATGCACGGCGACGACGACCAGATCGTTCCCATCGCCGACTCGGCGCTGCTGACGATCAAGCTGCTCAAGAAGGGCGAACTCAAGGTCTACAAGGGCTTCCCGCACGGCATGGCCACGACCCATGCGGACGTCATCAACGCCGACCTGCTGGCCTTCTTCAAGGCGTAAGGCGCTTCCGAAGAGACTACAAAGCACCCGCCCTCAGGCGGGTGCAGTTTGTGGGTTCAGATCCGCCTGATCTAGGCGGCCGCCTGCGCCTTGCGCGCTTCCTTCATGTTCGGCAGGAACACGGTGAGCAATCCAAGAAACGGCAAATACGAGCAGATCTGGAAGACGAAATCGATGCCCTTCATATCGGCGACGATACCGAGCACGGCCGCCGCGATGCCGCCCATGCCGAAGGCGAAGCCGAAGAAGATGCCGGCGATCATGCCGACGCGGCCCGGCACGAGCTCCTGCGCAAAGACGACGATGTTCGAGAAGGCCGAGGACAGGATCAGGCCGATCAGCACCGTCAGCACCATTGTCCATTCCAGATTGGCGTAGGGCAGGGCGAGCGTGAAAGGCAGCACGCCGACGATGGAGAACCAGATCATCGCCTTTTGCCCATAGCGGTCGCCGAACGGGCCGCCGAGCAGGATGCCCAGCGCCGAGGCACCGAGGAACAGGAACAGCATGACCTGCGACATCTGCACCGAAACGCCGAACTTATGCATGGAATAGAAGGTGTAGTAGCTGGCGAGGCTGGCGATGTAGGCATTCTTGCTCAGCACCAGCAATGTCAGCACGATCAATGCATTCGTCACCTTGCGGCGCGGGAAAGGCGAAACGAAGCTCGCCGCCTTGCGGGTGCCCTGCGCGGCACGCAGCCGGCTGTACCAGCCGCCGACCTGCCACAAAACGATGATGCCGATCAGCGAGCCGACGGCGAACCAGGAAATGCTGGTCTGGCCGAACGGCACGACGATGAAGGCCGCCAGCAGCGGCCCCATGGACTGGCCGAAATTGCCGCCAACCTGGAACAGCGACTGCGCCAAGCCGAAGCGGCCGCCGGAGGCGAAGCGGGCGATGCGCGAGGATTCCGGATGGAAGATCGCCGAGCCGATGCCGATCAGCGAGGCGCCGATCAGCAGCAGCGAATAATGCCCGGCATAGGCGAGCACGATCAGGCCGATCAGCGATGCCGCCATGCCGTAGGGCAGCGAATAGGGCATCGGCCGCTTGTCGGTGATCATGCCGATCACAGGCTGCAGCAGCGATGCCGTCACCTGAAAGGTGAAGGTCAACAAGCCGATCTGCCAGAAATCGAGGCCATAATTCTCTTTCAGGAGCGGGTAAATGGCCGACAGCAGCGACTGCATGATATCGTTGATGCAATGGCAGAAGCTCACCGCCAGGATGACGGTGAAGGCCGTCCCCTGGGCTGAAGCGTGACTGGTGGTCGCCGGTGGGGCGACGCTGGCGGCTGTCGTATCGGTCAAGGTAGGCTCCGTGGTCTTTTTGGCGGGCACACCCGCAGGCAGTTGACGGACGCTCCTGCGGCCGCCTTGTCGGACGCTCCTGTGGGGCGCCTGGGGACGGTGCCTTATAAGCCGCTTGCGACACGACTTCTTTCGTGGTTTGGTCCAATAGTTTCGCAAGTGGGCCATATCGGATGCCGTACGGCAAAGAAGTCTTTCACGTCGGCAATGCCAATCTCGGCCAGTTGCACGAGAGCCGTTGGCAATGGCTTGAGCAAGTGGCCGGGCCGGCGGTGGCACTGCCGACCGAATATCCGGACGGCTACCGCGTGCCGCAGCACCGCCACAGCCGCAGCCAGCTCTTGCATGCGCTTGTCGGCGTGGTGCTGGTGACGACGCGGTACGGGCGCTGGATGGTGCCGCCCGACCACGCGATGTGGATTCCAGCCGGCACCGAGCATTCCGTCGAGATGCTGGGCGATGTCTCGATGCGTTCGGTTTATGTCATGCCTCAGGCGATCCCCGGGCTGCCTGAAGGCTTGCGCGTCGTCGGCGTCACCGACCTGATGCACAGCCTGATCGTGGAATCGGAAAAGCTGCCGCAAGGCGGCGTTCTGGAAGGACGCGGTGGGCTGATCATGAACCTTTTGCTGCACGAAATCCCGACCTTGCCGGAACGGCCTCTCGGGCTGCCATTCCCGTCCGATCCAAGGCTGTCGGCGCTGTGCCGGCGCTTCGTCGCGGCACCGTCGCCGCACGCGACGATCGACGAGTGGGCCGATGCAGCCGGCATGAGCCGGCGTTCGTTCACGCGCGCCTTCCAGCGCCAGACCGGCCTGTCGCTGTCAACATGGCGCCAGCAGGCCTGCCTGTTCGCGGCGCTGCCCAGGCTGGCGGACGGCGAGCCGATCACCAGGGTGGCGCTCGATCTCGGCTATGACAGCGTGCCGGCCTTCATCACCATGTTCAAGCGCATGCTGGGGACCTCGCCGCGCGGCTATATGCGCGGCGCACGAGAGAGCGTCGAGGTCGCTCGTCGCCTGATCGGGCCGGTTCGGTTGGAAAGCTCTGCGCCGTAACGGCAGGTGCTGTTCTAGAAGCATCTCACCGTTTCACGGAAACGGCGATCTGCTCTAACTCTTTGTCGCAGTTCTAGACGGAAAACCGCTTCACACTTTTCCTGGAATTGCTCTAGTCGAACAGGCTCGACACCGATTCTTCGGTCGCGGTGCGCGAAATGGCTTCGCCCATCAGGTCGGCGATCGAGATGACGCGGATGTTGGGAGCATCGAGCACGCCCTGCGTCGGCTGGATGGAATCGGTGATCACCAGTTCCTGGAGCTTCGAACCGCTGATGCGGGCAACCGCGCCGCCCGACAGCACGCCGTGCGTGATATAGGCGGTGACGCTGGTGGCGCCGTTGGCCAGCAGCGCATCGGCGGCGTTGCACAGCGTGCCGCCGGAATCGACGATGTCGTCGATAAGCAGGCAATCCTTGCCGGCGACCGCGCCGATGATGTTCATGACTTCCGATTCGCCGGGACGCTCGCGGCGCTTGTCGACGATGGCCAGTTGCGCATCGAAGCGCTTGGCCAGCGCACGGGCGCGGACCACGCCGCCAATGTCGGGCGAGACCACCACGACGTTGCCGAGCTGCTTGTATTTGGCCTTCACGTCGCGGGCCATCACCGGCACGGAAAACAGATTGTCGGTCGGAATGTCGAAGAAGCCCTGGATCTGGCCGGCATGCAGGTCAAGCGTCAGAACGCGGTCGACACCGGCGCGGGTGATCATGTTGGCGACCAGCTTGGCCGAGATCGGCGTGCGGCCGGAGGCGCGGCGGTCCTGCCTGGCGTAGCCGAAATAGGGGATGACCGCCGTGATGCGCTTGGCCGAGGAACGCATGAAGGCATCGATCATGATGAGCAATTCCATCAAATGATCGTTGGTTGGGAACGAGGTCGATTGCAGGATGAAGACATCCTCGCCGCGCACGTTTTCCTGGATTTCGACGAAGATTTCCTGGTCGGCGAAGCGCCTGACCGTGGCTTTGCCCAGCGGGACGTTGAGGTACCGGGCGACCGCTTCGGCCAGCACCCTGTTGGAATTGCCCGCGAAGAGTTTCATGCACGGTTCCTGGTGGAGGATGATGAGACCTGACGGACTCGCTTGCGCCCTTTAACCGGGCTTTTAGCGGCCCGCGCCGGTATTGCAAGCGCCGAGATCGGGAATCCGCCGGCTAAACTCAAGAAAGCTCCGCGCCATCGCCGGGCTGCCACAGGGAGCAGCGGACTTGCGCTGCTCCTTCTTCTCGTTGGGCATCGGATTTTCCCAAAACTGTCTCCACTTTTGGGTCCGATGCCTCTAGCCGGCCTTGCCGCCGAGCCAGGCCGCGAATTGGTCGATGGTCTGGTCGGCGATCGTCTGCATGGTGGCCGGCGAGACCCCCTTCCAGCTGTCGCCGCCCACGCTGGCGCCGGAATTGACCGACGGGGCCTTCTGCTGACCATTGATGCGGTGCAGCCGGTTGCCGGCGGGGTCATAGACATCCCAGACATAGATGACGGTGGTGTCGGCGCCTTCCGACATCGTCGAGAAATAGCCCTTCAGCACATGTGTCACGGTCTGGTCGGCGCTGCCGGCGAGCGTGATACCGCGCTGCCTGGCGCGGGTCTGCAACTCCGCCGTCAGAGGTGTCGCGGCTTCTACCGAAGCGCCGACGATCGGCGCGATCTGCAGGCGGGTCTTCGACAGGATGGCAGCGCTTTGGGCTGATGTGACCGGTGCGGCGGTGGTTGCGAAAGCGCCCGCCGTGCTGGTGGCGGGCCCGGCCGGAACCGTGCTGCCTGACGTTGCGGGCAGCGTCTGGGTCGACGTCGCCGGCGGCGTGATCGCCGACGGTTCGAGCACGTCCTTTGCGTTGGTGCAGGCGGCAAGAGCCAATGCCACAAGCAATGACACGGTCGTCACATGCGATCGTCTCATTTGCCTTCTAACTCCTTGGCGAAGAACGCCTCCCATTGTGGATTCACTGTACGATCAAGTCGAGATCATGGCGGGACAGCGGCTTGGGCTGGGATTCGGTGGTCAGGTAGGTGCGGCCAAGCGTCATCGCCGTCTCGGTATCGGAGTCCATGATGATCATATGGGCGAACAGCGTCATGTTGGGCGCGATCGGTTCGGGATTGCCCTGGTAGAACATCGGCATGTCCATCCAGGACGGGGTGAAGCGGGCGCCGACTGAATAGCCGCAGGCGTTCAGCCGGTGCTTGGTCAGGCCGTGCGCCTCCATGGTGCGGGCATGAGCATCGAAGACGTCGCCGAAGCTGTTGCCCGGCGCCATCGCCTTCTCGACGGCCAGAAGTGCTGCGCGCGCCGCGTCGAACAGCTCCTGATGGCGCTTCGACACCTTGCCGGTCAGCACCGTGCGCATCATCGGCGCATGGTAGTGGTTGAAGACGCCGGCCCATTCGAGCGTCAGCTGGTCGTTCTTGGTGAGCTTGCGGCGGCCGCCCTTGTAGCGGCACAGCAGCGCGTCGACGCCGGAGCCGATGATGAACTCGTTGGCCGGATAGTCGCCGCCGCCGGCAAAGATCGCACCCTGCATGGCGGCCAGGATCAGGGCTTCGTCGCCGCCCTGCTTGATCAGCGGCAGCGCCGCGTCGAGCGCATCATCGGAAAGATTGGCGGCCTTCTCGGCCTTGGCGACCTCGGCCGGGCTCTTGAACAGGCGCAGACGGCCGACAATGCCGGACGCATCGGCGATCTGGCCGAAGGTCTGCAACTGTTCGTCGAGCCGTCGGCCATTGAACGCGGTCAGGCCATGGGTGTCGTATTCGACACCGATGCGGGCGCCGAGCAGGTCGAGTTCGTTGAGCAGATTGCGCAGGTCGACCGCCGGATTGGCGCCGTTGCGGTCGGTCCACAAGACGATGTTGTCGATAATCGAGGTCTGACGCGCCTGGCGCAGGTCGGCCGAGCGGGTCAGAAGCACCATCGAACCGTCGGCCTTCACCACCAGGCACTGGAAGAAGCAGAAGCCGAACGTGTCGTAGCCCGTCAGCCAGTACATGCTTTCCTGCGCGAACAGCAGGATGGCGTCGAGCTTCTTTTCGGCCATCTCGATGATCAGCCGGTCGCGCCGCGCGTCAAATTCAGATCGTTCAAAATGCAGCGCCATTATTCCCTCTCCAAGACAATTGCCGAAACCTGCCGGCCGTAATCGGGCTCCTTGCGATGCGTGGTGCGCCGGTAGGAGTAGAACAGGCCCTCCTCGGCGTAAGTGCAGCGGTCGAGGCCCTCAGCCGTCACGCCGGCCTTGGCCAACCGGTCAACCGTGTAGCGGTTGAGGTCGAACATCGCATGGCCGGCATTGGCGGACGGCGCGAAATAGAGGATGTTTTCGGCGTCGGCATCGACAAAGCGGGCGACGAATTCCGGGCCGACCTCGTAGTTTTGCGGGCCGATGGAGGGGCCCAGCACGGCGACGATGTTTTGACGCCGGGCGCCGAGGCTTTCCATTGCCAGGATGGTGTTTTCGAGCACGCCAGTGAACGCGCCTTTCCAGCCGGCATGCGCGGCGCCGATGATGCGCGCCTCGGCATCAGCGAACAACACGGGACCGCAATCGGCGGTCGAAGCGCCGATGGCGATGCCCGGCCGGTCGGTGACGATGGCGTCTGCCTTGGGCCGCTCGCCGGCAAAGGGCTCCCTGGCGATGATGACGTCGGGCGAATGGATTTGCCAGGCGGTTAACAGATGGCTCGCCGGCACGCCCATCCATGCCGCGACACGGGCGCGGTTCTGCGCCACAAGCATCGGGTCGTCATTCGATCCGGTGCCGATGTTGAGGCCCTGGTAGATGCCGCCGGAGACACCGCCGACGCGGGTGAAATAGCCGTGGCGAATGCCTTGTGCCCGCGCCTTGTCCAGCAGCGGCGACCGAACGGGATCCGGTTTGGTCTGATTCAGCATGCGGGCGTTGTTGTCCGTGTGGGCGGTTTCGTCAAGAAGAAGGTGCTTAGTCGAGAACAGGCGCTGCAAAGCGCGGACGGGAGATTGGGAGGGGTGGCGGTAAAAAGTCAATCCGCCCCGGCGAAGGGCCGAACCGCCACGCCGCGGGGCAGTACCGCAAGCACCTTGAACAGCTCGCCCATGGCTTGCGGCCCTGCGAGGCGCTCGACGTCCCCGGCGATCCTTTCGCGCGCCGCCTGGCCGGCATCGGCGCCAAGCCGGCCGGCGCGCTGGAGGATACCCATGCCGAGGAGGAAGTCGCCCTGTGTCGTCAGATGAGCTTCGAGGCCATGTGCACGCACGATCATGGCAAGGGCGGCGAAATCGACATGGGAGGTGAGGTCGGCCTCACCGGGATTGGCCAGCACATCTTCGTGATCGTGGCTGCGCAAGGCCTGCAGCGTGTCCCCGACACCCGGCTGGAGATGGCCGTAGTCGAGAAACAGGCCAACGCCGCCATGCCTGGATATGCGCTCGGCGATCGTTGCCATGAGCGCGGTGCGGGCAGGCGCCACTTCGGCAATCGCACCTTGCGGCGCTTGAGTGGCATCGGCGGGCAGCAGCGTTGGGTCGACCGAACCGGCGCCGGCGAAGAAGCAAAGGTCGTTGGTCTCGTCGAGGCCGACCATGCGCTCGCGCCAGCCGGTGCCGGCGCGGACGAACTGGCGGATGGGCACGGTGTCGAACAGTTCGTTGCCGACGATGAACAGCGGTTGCTGCGGCAAGGTCTCGATGGTTTCATGCCAGCCAACCGCGAAGGGTGTGGCGCCAAGCGTCTGCTTCTGCACCTCGGTCAGGCGCGGGCTGGTCTCGATCATGGCGAAGGTGGCGCCGCTGGCCAGATCAGGATCGAGCCGCGACAGCGTACGCAGCATGTCCTTCATCAGCGTGCCGCGGCCGGGGCCGATCTCGGCGATGGTGGCCGGCAGCGGCCGGCCGCTCGCCTGCCACGCCTGGTACATCCACACGGCGACCAGTTCGCCGAACATCTGGCTGATTTCCGGCGCGGTGATGAAGTCGCCGGCCGTACCAAAAGGTTCGCGCGTCGTGTAGTAGCCGTCCGCCGGGTCGAACAGGCACAGCGCCATGTATTCGTTGATCGGAAGTGGCCCCAATGCCTCGATCAGGTCGACGATGCGGGTTTTCAGCCGTGTCATGCCGGCTGCGGCTGCGCCACCGGCCTGGCGGTCAGCATCGCCCAGATACCGGCCAGCACCATCGGCGTCGACAGGATCATGCCCATGGTCAGCCAGTTGGTGCCGAGGAGGTAGCCGAGCTGCTGGTCGGGCTCGCGGAAGAACTCGACGAAAATGCGCGACAGGCCGTAGCCGCAGATGAAGGCGCCGCCGACGAAGCGCGGCGTCTTCAGCTTGAGGCGCGAATGGGTGAGGATGCGCAGCACGAGGAACAGCACCACGCCTTCGAGAAGCGCCTCGTAGAGCTGGCTCGGGTGACGGGCAAACGGCCCGCCATTGGGGAATTCGAAAGCCCAGGGCACGTCGGTCGGGCGCCCCCATAGCTCGGAGTTGATGAAGTTGGCGACGCGCACCAGGCCAAGGCCGACCGGCACGCCGGCCGCCACGACGTCAAACAGCGACCAGATGCGGATGCCGCGCTTGATGGAAAACAGCGTCATGGCGAGGATGACGCCGAGCAGGCCGCCATGGAACGACATACCGCCTTGCCAGACCGCCAAGATGTCGAGCGGGTGGGCGATGTAGCGCGGCAGATCATAGAACAGCACATAGCCGGTGCGGCCGCCCAGCACGACGCCGATGGCCGCCCAGACGATGAAATCGTCGAGATCCTCCGGCTTCATCGGCAGGACGCCGTTCGGCCATAGCTTGGCATTAGAGGCGAGCCGCTTGGCATACCACCAGGCGAACAGGATGCCGACGATATAGCCGACGCCATACCAATGCACCGCCAGCGGCCCGATCTGGATGAGGATCGGGTTGATGTTGGGGAAGGGTAGGGAGGCCAGAGGCAGCAGGAAATATTCGTTCAACGGGGAACTCTCGGTTGCGAACGTGTTTGGGCGCGGACCATGCGGCAGGGTTTTGGCAGGGTCAAGGCAAGGTGGGCGCCCTCGACTTGATGCCGCAGCGCGGCGCAACATGCTTGCATTCGACGCGCGGCGCCATTACCTCATTTCGAGCAAGCGAGGATTTGCCATGTCGACCGGACCGAACCGCATTCTCGATGAATTCGCCAAGCTGATGACCGATGCCGCCGGCGCTGCCCAGGGCGTGCGCCGGGAGGTGGAGACCGCCTTCAAAGGCCAGGCCGAACGCATCCTCAACACCATGGACGTGGTGCAGCGCGAAGAGTTCGAGGCAGCGCGCGAGATGGCCGCCAAGGCCCGGGAAGAAAACACCCGCCTTGCCGCCCGTATCGAGGTGCTCGAGGCGAAGCTTGCGGAACTGGCCGGTGACGCCGCACCGGCGGCGGCGGCCAAGCCCCGCGCAAAAAAATAATCGTTAAACTTTTCCACATAGCCCGATCCTGAAAAGCGCTTTGCCGTGAATCGCTTAACGGCATTGCATGAATCTTTGTGACAGCGGCTTTCCACATGCGAATGACGCAGTGCGAAAAATTGGGCTGTTCACGCGACTCCCGATCAATAGACTGAATTTGTTGCATGATTCGGAGCAGGGTCATGCGACCGGGCGGTGGGGTCCGGTCTGGGGTCTTTGCGTCGAGAAGTAGTCTTTTGCGCAGGAAAGTCCTGGCCGTCCGAGTTCTAGACAAGATTGTTCGTTGTGTGTGCCCTCCCGCGGAGCGTGTGGCGGCGCTCGTACAGAACGACAGGAAGCATTCCATGGAACTTCTCGAACTCGAATTCTCCCGCGAAATCCATCCGGTGGATGTTATCGAGCAGGTGGCCCACAACAACGACTGGTCCTTTGAGCGGGCAGGCGACGACGAGATTTCGATCTCGGTTGCCGGAAGCTGGACCGACTATCACGTCTCCTTTTCGTGGATGGAGGATTTCGAAGCGCTGCACCTGGCCTGTGCCTTCGACATCAAGGTGCCGGAGACCCGCGCGCTGGAAGTGATGCGGCTCTTGTCGTTGATCAATGAGCAGATGCTGTTTGGCCATTTCGACCTCTGGGAGCAGGAGGGCGCGATTATGTTCCGCCAATCGCTGCTGCTGGCCGGCGGGGTCGAGCCGTCGAGCCAGCAGGTCGAAGTGCTGCTGTCGTCGGCGCTGGAAGCCTGCGAATGCTATTTCCAGGCGTTCCAGTTCGTCGTCTGGTCGGGAACCTCGGCCAAGGACGCCCTGGCCGGCGTGCTGTTCGAGACCTACGGCAACGCCTGAGTCCCCGTAAGGCAGACAAGAACCAAGATGAGTTCGAACAGCGAGCGCAAGCCCGAGATCAGTTTTGCCGATTTCGATCGTGTCGACATCCGCGCCGGCACGATCGTCGAGGCCGAACCGTTTCCCGAGGCGCGCAAGCCCGCAGTCAAGCTGAAGATCGATTTCGGCCCAGGCATCGGCATCAAGAAATCGTCGGCGCAGATCACCAAATATTATACACCGGAGACGCTGATCGGCCGGCAGGTGTTCGCGGTGGTCAATTTCCCGCCGCGCCAGATCGGTCCATTCATGTCGGAAGTGCTGACGCTCGGCTTTCCCGACGAAGAGGGCGCTGTGGTGCTCGGCGCGATCGAGCGCAAGGTGCCGGATGGCGGGCGGTTGTTTTGGGCTAGAGGAACGACCGTCGCGTTCCTTCGCGCTTCCTCCGTCCTGCTGATGTCGAACAGTACGGTGCCGCCAGCCTTTGGTCAGGCCGCCAGCTTGCGCGTTGTGCCCAGTGCTTCCTCGACCGTATCGAGAAACATCTCCGCACAGGCTTTCCAGCTATAGCGCATGGCACGTTCGCGGGCTTCGGCACGGTCTACATTGAGCGCCGCAAGCGAGGCCTCGCGCAGATCGTTGGAGACCGCGCCGCCAAAGCCGTCGCCGACGATGTCGATAGGCCCGGTCACCGGATAGGCGGCAACCGGCGTGCCGCTGGCCAATGCCTCGATGATGACGTTGCCGAACGTGTCGGTGCGGCTCGGGAAGACGAAGACATCGGCCGAGGCATAGATCTCGGCCAGTTCGTCGTTGGGGCGATGGCCAAGGAAATGCGCTTGCGGATATTTTGCCTTGAGCCTGGCAAGCTCGGGGCCTTCGCCGACGATCACCTTGCTGCCCGGCAGGTCGAGGTCGAGAAAGGCGGAGAGGTTCTTTTCGATGGCGACGCGGCCGACGCAGAGGAAGACAGGGCCGGGGAAGCCGAGATCCTTCTTCTTGTCGGGCCGGAAATGGTCGGTGTCGACGCCGCGCGTCCACGGCCGCAGCTTGGTGAAGCCGCGCGCTGAGAGGTCGTCTGCGAGCGACTGGGTGGCGACCAGCGTGCCTTGGCCGGAATTGTGGAAATCGCGCAGCCAGCGATAGGCCCAGCTTTCCGGCACCGGCAGCCGTGCGCTGAGATATTCGGGGAAGCGCGTGTGATAGCTGGTGGTGAACGGCCTGCCGGCATTGCGGCAATAGCGCCGCGCCATGATGCCGAGCGGTCCTTCGGTGACGATGTGGATGTGGTCGGCTCTGCCGGCGTCGATCAGGCGCGCGACATGGCCGGGCGTGGTCAGCGCCAGCCTGATGTCGGGATAGGTCGGCAAGGGCAGGGTGCGAAAGATGTTCGGCGTCAGGAAATCCACGGCGACATCGAAGGATTTCAGCGTCTCGGTGAGCCGCTCCAGCGTGTGGACAACGCCGTTAACCTGCGGCCGCCAGGCATCGGTGACCATCAATATGCGCATGGCGGCCCTTTGCAGGAAAGGTCGACGGTTGCCTTGAGACGATGCCGGAACGGCGACCAGCCCGCTGCTCTCGCTTCGCTCCAGCGCACCCGGACGGGCACGGGGTCGAAGTGAGGCGGCAAGGCCGAATCAATTGAGGTCGCGCGCTTCATGCACGCTCTTGATCATGGTTTCATGACGGGCCGATGAAGCCGGTTTCCACTTTTCGGAATCGTGCCCCGTTATGCGGGAACCTTGATGATGGCGCGCAGTCCGCCGAGCGGGCTGTCTTCAAGGGTGATGTCGCCGCCATGGGAACGGGCGATGTCGCGGGCGATCGACAGGCCGAGCCCGGTGCCGCTGGCATCGAGGTTGCGGGCCTCGTCGAGCCGCACGAAGGGTTTGAACACGTCTTCGCGCCGGTCAGCGGGGATGCCCGGACCATCGTCGTCGATGGTGACCAGCAGCGAGCCGCGGCCATGGGTGGCGTTGACTTCCACCGTCTTGGCATAGCGGAAGGCGTTGCCGATGACGTTGGACATCAGCCGGGCAAAGGCGTTCGGCCGCACATGCACGTCGGGGTCTCCGGCAAGCGTCGTTGACAGCTTGCGCTTGCGCAGCCTGGCCTCCTCGTCGAGCTTCTCGAAATAGGCCTCGAGATCGAACCGTCCGGCGTCTTCCGAAGCCTCGCCACGGGCAAAGGCGAGATAGCCTTCGAGCATCGACTGCATGTCGTCGATGTCCTGGTCGAGCGCGGCCTTGGTCTCGGCCTTGCCGCCGGAAAGCGCCAACTGCAGCTTGAAGCGGGTGAGGATGGTTCGCAGGTCATGGCTGACGCCGGTCAGCATGGCGGTGCGTTGCTCGATCTGGCGCTCGATGCGCTCGCGCATCTGCATGAAGGCAAAGCCGGCGCGGCGAACCTCCTCGGCGCCGCGCGGCCGGAAGTCGCGCGGCATCGGCCGGCCCTTGCCGAAGCTTTCGGCGGCTTCGGCGAGCATCAGGATCGGCCGGATCTGGTTGCGCAGGAAGGGGATGGCGATCATCAGGAGCACCAGCGAGGTGCCGACCATCCAGATCAGGAAGATGTGGGTGTTGGAGGCATAGGCCTGGCTGCGGCGCACGAAGACGCGCAGCACCTTGCCCTCGAGCTGCACGCGCACCTCGACGATGTTGGAGTTGCCGACCGTGTCGATCCAGAACGGGCGGTTGATCTGGCGGGTGATCTCGGACGAGAGAACATCATCCAAAATCGAGAAAAACGGCTTTGGACCGGGCGCGGGCAGTGGGTCGGGCGGCAAGAGGTCGACCTTCAGCTGCATGCGGTCCTGGGCGATGCGGATGATGTTGGTGTAGTCGGCATCGCGCGGATAGGTCTCGATCAGGTCGATGATGGCGGCAATGTCGCGCACGGTGGCCTGCGACAGGCGCTGCGTCACGGTTGCCCAATGACGTTCCATGAAGACGAAGGCGACGACCGATTGCAGCAGGATCATCGGCGCGATGACGATGATCAGCGAGCGGGCATAGAGCCGCTTGGGCATATAGAGCGAGACGAGGCGCCAGAAGCGGTTCCAGGCGCGCGGCACCGCCTTCAGCGTCCGCGCGGCGCGTGCGCTCAAGCCGCCATTGCCCGGCTGTTCCAGTTCCGTGGTTGCCATTCGCTCATTTCGCTTGCCCGCAGCCGCTCAGCAGGCCGCAGGCGGCATTCTATTCCACGCTGAGCCGATACCCAATACCGCGCACGGTCTGCAGCCAGACCGGGTTGGACGGATCGCGCTCGATCTTGCGGCGCAGCCGGTTGATCTGGACGTCGATGGTGCGCTCGCCGACCTCCGAATCGTCACCGACAAGCTCGTGGCGGGGTATCGTCTCGCCGGCCCTTGCCGCGAAGATCGCCAGGATCTCCTGTTCGCGGTCGGTCAGCTTCAGCGCCTCGCCGCCACGCTTCAATTCGCGCCGGGCGATCTGGAAGGTGTAGGGGCCGAAGACCAACTGCTCGACCTTGGGCGTGGTCGCCGGGCCACCACGGCGAAGGATGTTGTTGATGCGCAGGATCAGCTCGCGCGGATCGAACGGCTTCGGCAGGTAGTCGTCGGCGCCGGCCTCAAGCCCTGAGATGCGGCTGTCGGTCTCCGACAGGGCCGTCAGCATCAGGATCGGTACGTTCTTTTCGGCCCGCAGCGACTTGGTCAGGTCGACGCCCGTCTCACCCGGCATCATGACGTCCAGCACCAGAAGGTCGAAGTCGAGGCCGGCAAGCTTGCGCCTGGCTTCGCCGGCATTGCCGGCGACGGTGACGCGAAAGCCGTTTTCGGTCAGATACTGCTTGAGAAGATTGCGGATGCGGGTGTCGTCGTCGACGACAAGCAGATGCGGCGCGTCGTCGTCCGGCGCGGCCGCATGATCGACCCGTTCAGTGCTCTCCATGGCTTTTCCCTGACATTTTTGCGGACCCAACGTCGATCTGCGCCCTCAGTTCCGGATTGACCATCGCTTCGAGGAACCGTTCCACCAAGGTCCGTTCGGTTACTCCGGAATCCCCCAATGCAGCATGGATGCGGCGCGACTGTGGCCGCGCCAGCGCCAGCGCCAGCGCACGGCCCTTGGCCGTCGGATAAAGTTCGCGCTGGCGGCGGTCGCGCGGACCTTGCAACTGCACGACATGGTCGGTGTCAATCAACTGCTTGAGCACACGGGCCAGGCTCTGTTTGGTGATCTTCAGCACGTCGAGCAGTTCGGCGACCGTCAGGCCCGGCCTGCGGTTGACGAAATGCAGCACCCGGTGGTGGGCCCGGCCGAAGCCGTAGTCGGCCAGGATCTGGTCCGGATCGGAGGTGAAGTCACGATAGGCGAAGAAGAGCAGCTCGATGATGGCGAAGTCGATGCCGTCCTCGACCGACATGGCGGTCCTGATCGGTTTTCCGGCGGCTGGGCTTCGATCCGTCATTATTTCTCCGTGGGAAAGAGAGATTATGTCAGTACTATTGACGTAATTTCCCTGCAATGGTAATTTTTGACAAGCTTTTGGGCGGATTGCGAACGAAAAGGCAAAGGAGGCCGGTTTTTCCGGAATTTCCTAAGTTTGCCAGAGCGCAATTATCCGCCTACGCTCCACCATAAAAGCCGCTTTGGGCGGCCGACACGAAACACACAACGATACAACTATCCGGGCTGCCGCCCGTGGGAGGTTAACATGGCATCCGTTCCCTTCGATCAACTCGATGGCTTCATCTGGATGAACGGCGAATTCGCCCAATGGGGTGACGCCAAGATCCATGTGCTGACGCACGGGCTGCATTACGCCAGCGCCGTTTTCGAGGGAGAGCGCGCCTATGGCGGCGAGATCTTCAAGCTCAACGAACACACCGAGCGCCTGCATGAATCGGCACGCCTGCTCGGTTTCAATATCCCCTATTCGGTGGCCGAGCTCAACGACGCCTCTTCCACGCTTCTCAAGAAGCAGGGTTTCCAGGACGCCTATGTCCGGCCGATTGCCTGGCGCGGCAGTGAGCAGATGGGCGTCTCGGCGCAGAACAACCGCATCAACTGCGCCATCGCCATCTGGCAATGGCCGAGCTATTTCGATCCTGCGCAGAAGCTGAAAGGCATCCGTCTCGATGTGGCGGAATGGCGCCGGCCCGACCCGCGCACCGCGCCTTCCAAGTCGAAGGCAGCCGGCCTCTACATGATCTGCACCATGTCCAAGCACGCCGCCGAGGCCAAGGGCTATGCCGACGCCATGATGCTCGACTGGCGTGGCCAGGTCGCCGAAGCGACCGGAGCCAACATCTTCTTCGTCAAGGAGGGCAAGATTCACACACCCAAGCCCGACTGCTTCCTCGACGGCATCACCCGCCGCACGGTCATTGGGCTGGCCAAGGATCGCGCCTTGGAGGTGATTGAACGCGCCATCCTGCCGGAAGAGCTGGAAAGCTTCGAGCAGTGCTTCCTGACCGGGACGGCAGCGGAAGTGACGCCGGTTTCCGAGATCGGGCCTTACCGATTCGAGGTCGGCGAAATAGCCAAGAATCTTATGAATGACTATTCTGCGGCCGTTCAGCCCAAGCACGCGATCGCCGCAGAATAACGAAAGTCACAGCTTTTTTAGGAAGTAGGGGCGGTTTTCGGGCCGCCCCTTTTATTTCAGCGTTTCTGCATTTGACTTTCGTCCAATTCGGCGTCTCATGATGGTGTCGGCCCGGGAGGCTGACAGCTATGGAGGGACTAATCATATGGACATGAACACGCTTCTTCCGATCATCATACAGGTGATTACTGGCGTCATCGGTGGTCAGGCGGTCGGTGCGGCGCTCAAGACGGCGGCGATGGGTCAGCTTCCCAAAATCCTGGGCGGAGCCATTGGCGGCGTCGGCGGTGCGGCGATCCTCGGCAGCCTGCTGGGTGGCGGTGCGGTCGATCCGGCGGCTGCGGCAGCAGCAACGAGCGGTCTCGGCAGCGCGCTGAACCTGCAGAACATCGTCGGCGGCGCCGGCGGCGGCGCGATCTTGACCGCCATTCTCGGCGCGGTCATGGGCGCCATGAAGAAGTAGGCAGGCCGTTTCGGTCTTTTCAAATGGGCGGCTTCGGCCGCCCATTTCCGTTTTCGGAGCTACCGATGTTCGTCTTTCGAGGGTGGACGCCCTTTGTCCGCGCCTCTACATCACCCGTGAACATCGAAAGGACGATCATGGGTCAGCTCAATGCCGGCATCGTGCCGGTCACACCGTTCCAGCAGAATTGCACCATCCTGTTCGACATGGATGACAAGCATGGCGTCGTCGTCGATCCTGGCGGCGATATCGACAAGGTGCTGGCGGTGCTGAAGGACAATGCGATCTCAGCCGGGGCTATCTGGATAACGCATGGCCACATCGACCATGCCGGCGGCGCAATGGAGTTGAAGGAGGCGCTCGGCGTCGAGATCATCGGTCCGCATGAGGCCGACAAGTCGCTGCTCGACAATCTGGAAAACCAGGGCAAGCGCTACGGCATCGCCGGAGCGCGTAACTGCGTGCCCGACCGGTTCCTGGCCGAAGGCGAGACCGTGTCGTTCGGCGGCCATGTGTTCGAGGTGCTGCACTGCCCCGGCCATGCACCAGGTCACGTTGTTTATTACAACCGCGCGGCCAAGTTCGCCCATGTCGGCGACGTGCTGTTCCGCGGCTCGGTCGGCCGCACCGACCTGCCGGGCGGCGACCACGCGGCGCTGATCGCTTCGATCAAGGACAAGCTCCTGCCGCTCGGCGACGACATCGGCTTCATCTGTGGCCACGGTCCCGGCGGACGTTTTGGCGAGGAGAGGCGGACCAACCCTTTTTTGACTTGAACCAGGCTCGGAACCGTAGCTGTTTTCATCAGCCTCAAGCGACCGTTGACATTGTAGGGACCACAACAAAAAAGCGCTGGCCTTGCGGTCAGCGCTTTTCTGTTTTGGGGCAGGGAAGCCCTTGGTTTAATTGGCAGTGCAGAAATGCTGTTCGCCGTCATTGCCGGTGAACGTTCCGGTACGGGAATTGAAGCTGCGGTAGCGGTCCGAGCAGTATTCGTACCAGTCACGCGTCCACGGCTCGGCATAACGATCGGCGTAGACCACCCGCGGCTCCGCATAGTAGCGGCGCACCGGGGCCGGGCGTATCACCACGTCACGATCGTAACCGTCATCGTAGTAGCGGTCAGCGCCGGGCGGCGGCCGGTCATTGGCCAATGCACCACCGATCAGCGCGCCGGCCGCGAGGCCGAGCACGCCGGCGGCAATGGCATCGCCGTTGCCATGATGGCCATGATGACGGCGCCAGTCGCGTGCATTGGCGGCGGGCAAGGCCGTGAGCGTGGTAGCGACCACCGCAGCGGCCAGGACGGCGGTTTTGAAAATTCGGTTCATGTCGATCTCCTTCGTGCCGGCCCGTGTAGTTCGGGGATGCGGTCCGGCTTTACCGAAGACTAATATGCGACCGTGGCTGAACGGGGGCTGAACGGATTTTTACGTGTCTATTCAAAACAGACGTCAAAAATCATAGGCTCTCAAGGGAGCGATCTGCCTGGGATCGCCGGTTTGAAGCCGGCTCAGCCGACCGACAGGTTGACGGCCTTGGGACCCTTGCCGCGCTTGTCCGGCTCGGTGTCGAACGACACTTTCTGGCCATCCTCGAGACCGGGAAGACCGGACGCCTGCACGGCTGAAATATGGACGAAAACATCCTTCGCTCCATCATCGGGCGTGATGAAGCCGAAGCCCTTGGCATGGTTGAAGAATTTGACGGTGCCGGTCTGCGGCATGGGAAGCTCCTTTGTCCCATAGACTCCAGTCTCGGGCCGGCAAATGCCCGAGTGGAAATTTGTCCTTTATTTTAGCGTCATCGGCAAGGGAAAGTTTTGCGGGCGTCTAAAGCACGTTGCGGCATGCTTTGGGTCTTTGTTTTTATGCAAGTCGTTGCCCAGAACCTGGCGGCTTGGGCGACATCACCGGCCCGCGCCTTCGATAAGGAAAAGGCGCGACGAAGATCGCCGCGCCTTTCAAAATTCAGATCCCTCTCCAAGCCAGGGGCAGGCATGGAGCCTCCGTCGCACGTCCGAGTGACATGCGGCGCGCCGATGGCTCAGGCTGCGCGGAGGTTGACGGCCTTGGGGCCCTTGCCCATGCGGTCCGGCTCGACGTCGAAGGTGACCTTCTGGCCGTCGACGAGCGTGCGCAAGCCGGAGGCTTCGATCGCGGAGATATGGACGAACACATCCTTGGCGCCACCATCGGGCGTGATGAAACCGAAGCCTTTGGTCGCGTTGAAGAATTTAACGGTGCCGGTCTGGGCCATTGGGGAAACTCCTTCACCCGTTCAGTCTTTGGTGGTCCCGCCCGCCGCCTGGCGCAAAGGGCAGTTCCCGGTGGTTGCTTCGGCAGTCATGCATTGGCGCATGGTCAAACCCCCCGCCGAAAACGGGGCCGTCAGAGATTCACAGTATCGGGGAAAGGTCGTCCAAAACGTTCCGCTCTCCGGGTCGCAAATGCCCGAACACGGAATTTATCGCACGGAAACGTGATGGTTGCAAGATACCGCCGCGGGCCGCCACACTGGGCGCATCCCGACGCAAGGATCGACTGACTTGGGCATCGATGGGCTCGGCATAGGCTTGCTTGCCGGTCGGGTCATCGGCCAGAGCCAGCCCACGAATGGGCCAGACATCGGCGGCGCGCTATCCCCCCTTGCGGGCCAGGCGCCGTTGTCGTTTGCGAGGCTCAAACGGGGTTGCATTTGGCAAAGGAATGGCGAGGATCGGTAACCGGGGACCGATCGTGGGAGATCATCATGAAATTTCTGGCGGCAATCTTTTCGCGGCAGGGTTTTGTCATCCTGTTGCTGTCGGCAATTCTTGCCGCCTGCACCGTCGTCGTCGATGAGGGACCAGGGCCGCGCCCGCGTCCGCCACGGCCCGAACCGCAATATTGCAGCAAGCAGTACGAGCCGGTCTGTGCCCGCCGCGGCGGCGACCGCCAGACCTTCGCCAATGCCTGTCTTGCCGACCGGGCCGGCTACCGCATCGTGCGCGACGGCCCGTGCCGCGACGGCGGCGGTGGCGGTGGCGGTGGCGGTGGCGGTGGCGGTGGCGGTGAAGAGCAGACGTTCTGCACCCGCGAATATGCTCCGGTCTGCGGCCGCCGTCATGGCGAGATGCGCACCTTCCCCAATTCCTGCGAAGCCCGCGCCGCGGACTATCGCGTCGTTGGTGACGGGCCGTGCTGAGAACGATGCGCCTTGTTGAGGACGACAGGCGTCAAGCCGTCGGCTTCACCTGGCGACAGTAGGCGATGAACTCGGACGCGGGCATGGGTCTGGCGAAAAGCCAGCCCTGGGCGTAGTCGACGTCGCGCGCCGCGAGGTAGTCGGCTTGCGCCTGCGTTTCCACGCCCTCGGCAACGATCTTCAGCTTTAGTGTCTTGGCCATGTCGATGATATGCGGGGTGACGGAACTGGTGGCGGAATTCGTGCTGATCGTATCGATGAACGATTTGTCGATCTTGAGCGCATCGAGCGGCAGCCCCTCGAGATAGGACAGGCTGGAATAGCCGGTGCCGAAGTCGTCGATTGCCACTGCGTGGCCAAGTTCGCGGGCACGAACGAGCGTCGAGCGGGCCGAGTTGATATCGACGAAACCTCGCTCCGTCGCCTCGAGCCAGATTTGCTGGGGCCGGATCCCGGTGTGCTGCAACGCCTTTTCGATGATAGGCAGGACCCGCGCGGTGCCGACATCGGTTGCGCTGAGATTGATGGCGATGTGAAGCGAGCGGTCGGCGACCAGAAGCCTGTTCAGGTCGAACACAACCATCGCAATGACCTGATCGGTGATCGCCGTGATCAGGCCGCTCTCTTCCGCCAGCGGAATGAAGAGATCGGGCCGGACGAGGGAACCGTTCGGCCGCTTCCAGCGCACCAGCGCTTCCGCCCCGATGCAATTGCCGGTCCTGAGTTCGACGATCGGCTGATAGTGGACGATGAATTCGCGCTTGCGCACGGCGATCTGCAATTCTCCCAAGGGCGAAAGCCGCCTTCGCGACAGCCACACAACCATGCCGATGATGAAGGCGGCCATGAAGGCGCCGAGCGGGAGCAGCAGGAATTGCTGCTGGCGAACGCTGCCCAGGATCTGGCTTGTCGGTTCGGTGGCGACAGCGATCCAGCCCGTCTCGCGCGCGGTGGCAAACAGGAGATCGTCATCGATGCCTTCGCCGGGGCCGGCGACGATCTTCTCGATGCGGGCGGGATCCGGTCCGTTCAGCGCGCCAAGCAGGATGCCCGTTTGCGTCGTCAAAGCGAGCTGGACACCGGGATCGACGATGACGTCGACAAAGCGTACCGGATCGACAAGGACATTGTGGTCCCTGTATTGCAGCGCCATCAGAAAATGGTCCTCGCTCATCACCGGCTGCATGCGGGCGGTGACGGCAATGCCGTCCCTGGTGGTGAAGTCCGGGATGGATTGCGCAACGCGCCCTTCAGTCAGTCCCCAGGAAGAGCATTTGAGCAGGCCATTTTCGAAATAGCCCATCTCTTCGATCGGGCGCGTGTTGATGGTGAGTTGCCGCATGCGGGCTATATGGTCCGCCGAACAGCGGACGCCGGTGAACTGGTCGATCTGCCGCAAGGCGACGGTCGCATCCTTGAGCGAGATGTCGGCCCTGGCGATGGCGCGGCTGGCGAACAACTGCAGCCGCTCATGTTCCTTTTGGACGGCCTGAAGCCAAGCGAGATGAAACATAGCCGCTATCGGTACGATGGCGCCCAGCATGGCCAACACCACCGCCGTCACGATGATGCGCGACCTGTCCATGCGCCTCCTGCCTTCGGGTATGAGCGGCGATCGTGGGTGGTCGCCCGCAAACGTCTCGGCCACCAATCGTGGCAGCGGCCCGGTTCAGGCGGATCTTAGGGCCTCGATCTTACGTGAACTTTAATGGAGTCGTGGGGCAGCACCGCCGCTCTAAACCGGATAGGCGCCGTCGGCCGGGCCGGCGTAAAGCTCGCAGCCATTGTCGTCGCAGATGCGCAGGCGATCGGGGATTTGCGGCATGGCCAGCGTGTGGAACAGCGCGGTGGCGCCCTGCAGCGGCGCGCAGGTTCGGCGCCTCCAGTGATACCTTGTCGAGAGTGGCTTCGTCGGCGTCGCGCGACCGGTAGAACTCGATGACGAAATTCAAGCGCGCCTCCGTGGCAGAGCATTGCGCGGGCCTGTTCAGTCAATTCGTCCCCCACAGAGGGACGACGGAGAGGACGCACGAGGCGCGCCCTCCAGTTTGTCAGCCCTTCGACTTCGGCTTCAGGTTGCTCTCCGCCTGCTTGACCGAGGAGCCGAACGGGGAGGCGGGCTTTGCCACGACCTTGTCCTTCTTCGGCTTGCGTGTCTCGCGGTTGCTTCGCTGTTGACCTTTGGACATGTCGTGCTCCTACTTCAGTGTTGGCTTGGCGGTGAGGTCTCAGATGAGCGGGTTGCTGGCAACAACGGGGTTGCCGGCAACAACCGGATCTGCCGGTTCGAGATTGTCTTCGGTGGTGACCCGCTCATAGGTCTCCTGCTCGCTGCGGATGCGGTATTGCGGCGAACCATCCTTGACCGGCAGCCTGCTCTTGATCTGGAACAGTTCGGCGGTCTTCTGGACGAGGCCGGTGCGGCTCTTCATGCGCACGGTCTGACCGATCGAAAACTGGTGCGCGGGCGTGTCGGTGCGCGGGCGCGCATTCTGCTGGAAACGGATCATGCTGCATTCTCCCTGTCGCGCTTCAGCGCTGTTTCGAGTTCGAGGTAATCGATGGCGACAAGCTGGCTGGTGGGCGGGTTTTTCGCTGCCCTTGCCGGCAGATGGATGAAAGTGGCGACGCGGCGCCAGGCAAGCCGCGACATGCCCTCGATCAGCTCTTCGTCGTGGTCGATGTCGTAGTCGCCGGCCGGCAGCTGCCCTTCCAGTCCGCCGAGCACGAAAGGTGCGGTGAAGTGCGCGATGGAGTGGGTGGTGCGGTCCGGCATTGTCTTACCTATGCAAAGCAGCGGTCCTGAAAACAAAAAAGCGGGGACGAGCCCCGCGTTCCTATTTCCGGCAGTCGCTGGAAATAAGCCGCTTTCGAGAGCTGCCAGTACATCCGTGGTCAGCGTTCATCGAATTCGGCCGGATCAGATCAATTGCAAATTGGCGGCCGACTCGCGGCCCTTGGTGTCACGCTCCAACTCGAACTGCAGCTTCTGGCCTTCGGCGAGGCCGGGGAAGCCGGCGCGCTCCAGTGCGCTGACATGGACAAAGACGTCCTTGCCGCCATCGGTCGGCTGAATGAAGCCGAAGCCCTTCTGGCCATTGTAGAACTTCACGGTTCCGGTGTTCATGTCGGTCTTTCGAAGAATGAGAATGGTCGCGCGGAGCGAATATGCCGCGCGCCCGGTATCGATGATTTGGAATGAGATTGGCGGGTCGAGAACCTCTGACGCCGCGAGATGCCAATTCTGGCCCAAAGCGATCCTGTACAAATAGGCCTTTGTTGTAATTTAATCAAGGCGTTTTAAAATAAAATTGGGTTTCATTCAAAAAATTGCGCGCTGTAACTATCAGAAAAATGATGATACAAATTCATACAATTCAAAAACTGTTTGAAGCTTAGCGGGAATAATTCTCCCGGTATTTTCATTTTTCTTGTGAATTGAAGAAGGAGACCTCGTGATGTCCGTAAAGACGCCAATAGGCACCCCCGTAACGATCACGCCGGTCGCAAAGCCGGTAATGGCAAAGCCGATGGTTGTCCTGTCGCCGCGGCTGACTGTCAGAAGTGACGAGGCGGCAAAGCGAAGGATCGCCGACACCGATGGAACGGTCCGGCGTGCCAGGCAGGTTGCCGAGACCAATCGCCTGATTTGATCTTTCCGCACCGACGAAAGGACGAGACAGCAGGCGAAGCCTTGAACCTGCGGCGCCGATGGCTTAGATCGCCACAGGCGGACAAAACACGGCAGGTTTCCCATCAACAGAGATCAAAGACGAGCGGCGGGTGCGGGAGCCAGGTCTGGCGCAGGCGGACAGCCCCCGCTGGGCCTCGACCAGTATGTGCAGCAGGCGTTGCAACTGCATCAGGCCGGGCGCCGGCAAGAGGCTGAGACGATCTACCGGCAGGTGCTGGCGCGTCAGCCCAAGCACGCCGCCGCCGCGCATTTCCTGGGACTGCTGCTGCACCAGACCGGGCGCAGCGAAGAAGGGCTGGATCTCATCGAACGGTCGGTGAGCCTGCAGCCGACGAATCCCGATTTCCTCAACAATTTCGGGACGGTGATGCGCGACCTCGGCCGCCCTGCTGCGGCCATCGATTTCTTCCGCGGGGCGGTGGATCTGCGGCCGGACCAGCTCGCGGCGCGCGACAATCTAGGCTCATCGCTGAAGCAGGTCGGCCAGTTCGAAGAGGCCGAAGAGATTTATCGCGGCACGGTTGCACGCAACCCATTTCATGTGCGCGCCCGCATCGGGCTTGCCGAAACCCTGCAGGAAGCCGGGCGGCTGGATGAGGCGCTCGCCGTCTTCCGCGAAGCGCTGACGATCCGGCCCAAGGATGCCGACCTGCTGCACGGGCTCGGCGTCGGGTTGATGGAAAAGGGCAAGCTTGACGAGGCGGCCGACCTGTTCCGGCAGGCGTTGGCGATCAATCCCGCCATGGCCACAGCCTGGCTGATGCTGACGCAGGTCAAGCGCCAGAAGGAGCGCGACAGCGAGCTTGGGGGCATGGAGGCCCAGCATGCCAAGGCGCCGCAGGACAGCCTGGCACGCATGCAGCTGTCTTTCGGACTCGGCAAGGCGAATGACGATCTCAGCGATTATGGCCGGGCCTTCGACTATTTCGCCGAAGGCAATGCGATCCGCCGCAAAGGCATCGACTACGATCAGGCCAGGACGCGGGCCGAGTTCGAGGCGATGAAGGCCACCTTCGATGCCGGCTTCTTCGAGAAGCACAGGCCCAGCTCAATCAGCGACGACACGCCGATCTTCGTCGTCGGCATGCCGCGTTCGGGCACGACGCTGGTCGAGCAGATCATTGCCAGCCATCCGCAGGTCTATGGCGCAGGCGAGCTCAGCATCTTGAAGAAGGCGGTCGGCAGGCAGTTCCCGGCGACCATGCCGGGTGGCTTCCCATGGGGCGTATCGGATACCGGCGATGCGGATTTTGCCGAGGCAGGCCAAGCCTATCTCGACATGCTGCATGCCCGCTATACGAACATGCGTCACGTCACCGACAAAATGCCAGGCAACTTCCTGCTTGTCGGCTTCATCCACATGATGATGCCGAAGGCCAGGATCATCCACTGCGCGCGCGATGCAGCGGCCACCTGCCTGTCGATCTACAAGGTGCATTTCCGCGGCGACAGCCATCGCTATGGCTACGATCTCGGCGAGCTCGCCGACTTCCACAATCTCTACACCGACATCATGAAGCATTGGCACACGGTGCTGCCGGGCGTCGTGCATGATGTACGCTACGAGGATTTTGTCGCCGACCAGGACGGACAGACGCGGGCATTGATCGCTCATCTCGGCCTGCCTTGGGACGATGCGGCACTATCGTTCCACGAAACCGACCGACCGGTTCGCACGGCTTCAGCCGCACAGGTGCGCCAGCCGATGTATCAGGGGTCGGTCGATCTGTGGAAGCGCTATGGAGACCGGCTCAAGCCGTTGCTGGACAAGCTGGATTAGTGCAACGCTATCTAGCTGATCGCGTGGCCTTAGAGATTGGCCTAAGCACCCGCGTCGTCATCCTAGGGGCTTCGCGACGGAGCTTCGCTCCTGCTTCGCCCTAGGATGACGAAGCTGAGGCTTCTTCTAATCGCTACCGGCTGCTCAAAGCTCAATGAATGGCTTGAAGCCACCGAAGATCATGCGCTTGCCGTCGAACGGCATGTCCGCCCAATCGGCCTTCAAGCGCGGGTCGGCCATCACCTTGGCCATGACGGCATCGCGGCTCTCCCGCGACTCATAGACGGCCCAGGCGAAGACGACGATCTCGTCGTCCTTGGCCTGCACGGCACGCGGGAAGGACGTGACCTCGCCATAGGGCACGTCGTCGCCGATGCATTCGACATAGGCGAGCGCGCCATGTTCCCTCCAGATAGGCCCTGCGAGGTTGGCCAGCTTCTTGTAGTCATCGAGTTTTGCCTTGGATACGGCAAGTACGAAACCATCGACATAGGACATTTTGGATCTCCTCCTGGAAGTTCACGGGGCCTCACCGGCGCTGGCCGGTGAGGGGCTCGGGCCATCGGCGGCAGATCAGGCTTTCTTCACCGGCGCGTTCATCGCCCATTCGACGCCGAACGGGTCGCGCATATTGCCCCATTGATCACCCCAGAACATGACCTGGAGCGGCACGGCGACTTCGCAGCCGGCATCGACGGCGCGCTTCCACCAGGCTTCGATATCGTCGCTGCCGAGGTGAAGCTGCATTGTGTAACCCTGCGGCTTGACGGCGGGCATTCCGTTTTCCGGATAGAAATCGGAGAGCATGAGCGTCGAGCCGTTGATGTAGAGGTGAATGTGCATGGTGCGGCCTTTTTCGTCCGCCGGATAGGCAAAGACCTGCTCCGCGCCGAAGGCCTTCTTGTAGAATTCGGCAGCCTTGAAGGCGCCATCCAACTGCAGATAGGGGGTCAATCCGCCGAGCACTTTGGCCGCGGGCTGAACGGGGGTCTGGTCAGTCATTTGTTGTTCCTCTTTGCGTTTGGCGTTGCGAGCCAAAGGACGGATGAGGCGGCGGCGATCCTACATGGCCGGGAGATTTTTTTGGCCGACCGGCCCTGGACTGGCCAGGCAGCCGGCAGCTGAACGAGAGACGTGAAACGAACTTGCGTCGGCGGCCCCCAATCAGAGCGCAATTCTCGCTGCTCGCGGGCTAGAACAGATGGATCACGCGAACGCCGCTTCAGCCCCGAGATGACAATGATCCTCTACTATCAGACCCATTCACCCTTTGCGCGCAAAGCGCTCGTTTTCGCTCATGAGGCCGGCATTGCCGATCGGCTCGAGGTCATTCATCACGAGACCAGTCCGACCTTGCACAATGCTCGCGTCTACGCCGAAAATCCCCTCGGCAAAGTACCGGTGCTGCTGCGGCCCGACGCGTCGCCGATCTTCGACTCCGATGTCATCTGCGCCTATCTCGACACGCTGCATGACGGCCGCAAGCTGCTGCCGCAAGATGGCGAAGCGCGCTGGCAGGCGTTGCGGCTGCAGTCGGTCGCCCAGGGCCTCGCGCAGACAGGCATCGCTTTGCGCTGGGAGACGGAAAGAAGACCCGAACAGCTGCGTTATAGCGCTCTCGCCGACGGATACCGGGAAAAGATCGAGGCGAGCTACGACTGGATCGAAAGTACGCTGGACGACGAGGCACCGCTCCATGTCGGCCACATCGCCTTGGCCACCACGCTGTCCTGGATGGCGTTCCGACACCTGCCGCCTTTTCGCTCGCGGGCGCGGCTGACGCACTGGTTCGAGGCTTTCGAAAAACGCGTATCGATGCAGGCGACACCGCTTTCAGGCGATACGCATGACTGACTGGCGCCTCGCGAGGTCAGGGGCGGCGGCCGTTCTGCGCGTCGAAGACGTCCGGAAAACCGATATCCTTGCGCAGCGAGGCAGGCAGTGAAAGCAGGATGCGCTCGCTGCGGTGACGAGCGCGCGCTGCCGCATACCGGGTTGCGATGCGACCGATGGATGAAAGAACCGACATGATAATTCTCCCTGGGTTGGCGCCGGCATCATCGTGTCGGCATCCCAAGGACGGGGCTGGCTGAGGCTATCCGACAGACCGTCGAAATTTTTTTATCGTGGCGTCTGATGGTCTATTCGAATGCTGCCGTACGGACCTACGCAACCCTGAGCGTAGGGATCGCTGAAACATCAACCTCACGCTCTGCGTGCCAGGCATCGAAAGCCGCCTGCATTCGAAGCCAGATCGCGGCTCCGTCGCCGAACAGCTTGCCAAGGCGAGCGGCCACAGCCGGTGAAACCGGCTTCTTTTCGCGGATGATGTCATAGAGATGCTGCCGGGAGATCCCGAGCAGATTTGCAATTTCCACCTTGGTCTTGCCAGTTGCCGGGATAATGTCCTCAAGCAGCGCTCCTGGGTGGGAGGGACAACGCTCAATAGGACGCGTCGGCTCGTGCACGGTCATAAGTCGAACTTCTCCAGTCTGGCCGCCTCAGTGATATTGCTCGAAATCGACGCGGGCGGCATCCTTGCCGTCGAACTCGAATGTGATGCACCACGGGCCGTTGACGTGGACCGTGTAGCGGATTGGATCGAAGCCTTTCAGCGGGTGGAAATCGAAGCCGGGAAGGTTCATTTCCTCCGGCTTCTCCGAAGCTTCCAGGCGGTCAAGCCGGACAAGAATGCGCTTGTGCATCTTGGCGTCGATCTTGCCGGTCTTTCCAGTTTGAAAGAGGTCCGACAGCGCCTTGTTCTTGAAGGACTTGATCATCGGTATATGTAAACAGATTGCTTACAAAAAACAAGGTCTGTAAGCAAATAATTTACATGCCAGTCGACTCCGTTGGCCTCATCCTGCCGTTTCAACCACCGAGCGGAAGAAATCCTCCGGGTCTTCGACTTCGGTGAGCTTCCGCTTCTCGATCAGCCAGAAGCGGTTGCCGATGGCGCGGATGAAGGAGCGGTCGTGCGAGGCGAGCACGCAGCTTGCCTGATGTGCCAGCAGTTCCGCTTCCAGCGCTTCCTGGCCGTCGATGTCGAGATGGTTGGTCGGCTCGTCGAGCAGATAGAAGTTGGGATCGGCGAGCCTGAGGGCCAGCATCATCAGCCGCGCCTTCTGGCCGCCGGACAGCACGCCGATCTTTTTCTCCTGCATCTCGATGACCACGCCGGCGCCGGCCAGCAAGGACCGTGCGCGCTGCTCGCCGACATCGTAGCGGCGCGAGACCATCGCCAGCGGCGTGTCGTCGCCGCTGATGCCGGACAGCGCCTGGTCGCTGTAGCCGAGCACGGTCGACGGCGTCACCTTCACATTCCGCAACGTGTCCGGTTCGATGATGGCATTGCGGATCAAGGTGACGAAGCGCGACTTGCCGACGCCATTGCGGCCGAGCAGCACGATGCGGTCGCCCTGGCAGATATGGCGCCTGCCGGTCTGAAACAGCAGTGTGCCGTCGGGTGTTTCGACAGCCGCGTCGTCGAGCGTGATCAGCACTTTGGCGTGAGTGCCGCGATTGGCCAGTTTTATGGCACCCGCCGACTTCTCGCGATGCGCCGGGTTCGCCGCTTCCTCTAGTTTTTCGGCCCGCTGGTTGAGTTGCTTGGTCTTGACCGTCAGCAGATCGCTGCCCGAATTGATGCCGATGTTGTTGAGCTTGGCCGCCTGTCGGCGCAATTGCTGCGCCACCTTCATGTCGCGCTGGAACTTGCGCTCCATCGAAGCATCGACGTCGTCGAGCGCCTGTCTGGCGCGGGAGTAGGGCAGAGCAAACACCGGCGACTGTTCAGGGCGCAGGAACAGCGTCCGGTTGGTGGTGGCGTCGAGGAAGGCCCGGTCGTGGCTGGCGATGACGACCGGCACTTCGCGCGGCAGCGTGTTCAGCCAAGTTTCGAGCTGGCTGATGCGGGCCAGATCGAGATGGTTGGTCGGTTCGTCGAGCAGCAGCACGTCCGGATCTGTCACCCAGACGCGGGCGATCAGCGCCAGTCTCTGCCAGCCGCCGCTCAGCGCCTGCATTGGCCGCTCGCGCATGGGCTCCGGCACATCGAGTGAATCGAGAACCACGTCGACGCGCCACAGCTCGCTTTCAGCCTGCTCGGGCGGCAAGACGTCGGCCACTACCTGATGGAAGCTGCGGGTGAGAAGGGCCGGGGCAACGGATTGCTCGACATGACCGACGCGCAGGCCGCGCGTGCGGGTGATGTCACCGGAGGTCGGCTCCATCTCGCCGGTCAGGCATTTCAGCAAGGTCGACTTGCCGCGGCCATTGGCGGCGACAATGCCGAGCCGGTCGCCGGAGCCGATGGTGAGGTCGAGATTGGCAAACAGCGGCGCACTCATGGTGACGCCGAGGGATTTGAGGCTGATCAGGGCCATTTTGATTTCTCTGGTCTTGCCGGAGGAAAAGTCCGGTTCAATGCACTTTGACGGTGCGCAGGCTGGCCATCAGGCTCGGCGTTGCAAAACCACGAAGGGCAGACCAAAAAATCGAAGCGGGAAAACCCGGACCGTCCCTGGTCAGCCCTGCAAGCAAGCTCGCAGGGCAGAAATCGGGCCACGCTGACGATGGTGACGATGAAACGTAAACACGTGAGCCCTCCTTTCAAAACGTTCGAGTGTGTGGACTGGCTACACCAAAGGTGGGGCCGCTGGCAAGTGTGTCCTCTGCAGGCCGGCCTTAGTCTCGCGGCGGATTACCCAGTCCCCCTTATTTCCCTGGATTTCCTGCGGTGTCAGGAAGTGAAACTCCATCAGGATCGGTTCTTCCGGTCCCTTGAAGAAATGAAGCTCGGCGTGGGGGAGCACGAGCCGGCGGACAGTTTCAGATACGCTTTCCACCTTATATTCCTCGGCATGCAGTCCTAGACCTGCGAGGAGCGTCCTGGCGGCCGAAATCGTCATTGCCGGGCTAAAGCCATCGAGATCGATTTGGCTGTTGCCGCTCCATTTCAAAGGCAAAGGCTTGGGGACATCAGGCATGTCCCAAAGTTTGATGCTGATGCGATGGACGCGTGCTCGATTGCGCCTGGTCAAAATGTCGATTTCCAGATCGCCATAACCCAGAAGAAAGCCGCACGGCTGATCCTGATAGACATACAACCATTTAGGAAAGCCAAGGTGTTTCTCGACCGGACCGAGATCAGCTCCGGCCCGCAAAGGCGTGTCTTTGCTACCTAAGATTAGGGGGAGAATATGGAGTTTGCCTCGCTGTCGCATCGATCAAACCTTGGTTGGCTGGATATCCCGTCGCAGGGAGCATATTCCGCCTGCCCTGACCATTGTGCTACCCAGCTGATTGATTGAGCTTCACAGGTCAAAGGGCCGGATCAGACAGGTCTCAAGTAACCGCCGCTTAGTCCATATTCTTTGTTGAGATCGAGTAGGAAATGCCGAACACCGCGCTTCTGCCGAGATCGACAACGATCACAAGCAGGGCGTTGAACCTGCCGGTGCCAATCAAAACTTGATCAAACCGGTTTTGAACGTCCCGGTAAACATAGTGGACGTCGTTCAAATAGGGCACGCCGACTTCGTCCAGATTTAGCGCGTCGACATAGGGCCATATGTCTACGACAGCATTCGCCGTCGCGGTGATATTCGTCATCGGCTCGGCAAAGCAAGCCTTGAACTCCTCTTCATCAAGTCTGCGAACGACGACCATCACCTATTCTAAGCGGCGGCATCTGAAATCCGCAACCGATCGCAGGCTCGATGCTGCAGCTTCCTACCGCCCCGGCCTACCTGTCTTTCCCGGCCGACGCTTTTCGCGGCGGGCATCTCCCGCGTCTTCATACGAGCCGATGCCGGCGCGCTGGCGAACGATTGGTTTGCCGTCGCGTTCCTTTGTGCCCCCCTCTGTCCTGCCGGACATCTCCCCCACTTGGGGGGAGATCGGCTGTGGCTTTGCCGGCACTTTTCCCTCGACCGGCTTTTCCGTGCGCCGCACGGTCATCTCATCAAGCGAGTTCTTCTTGAACAGCGGCTTGACCGGCTCGCCGGGAATGCCGAAATCGGAGCCATGCGCCTCTTCGGCCGACTGTTTCTTGAACAACGAGCGCGACACCGCGCCGGCCGGCGTCGGCATGTCGGTGCCCGGACCCATGTCGTCGATCGAGGGTTTCGAAAACAGCGGTTTTTTCACTGGTACGGCGCCATCGGCGCCCATCTCGTCGAGATCAGGCTTGCGGAAGAGGTTGGGCCGCGCAGCCTTGGCCGCCTCTTCGGCGGCACGGGCTTCGTCGAACTTGCGGAAACGCTCCTGTTCCTCTGCTGTCCGATGTTTGGCCACGCCCTTGTTGTGCTTGCCCTTTTCGCGACCTGAGGCAGGACTTTCCATATCGGCGTATTTGGCCAGTGGGTCTTCGGAGATGGACAGTTCCATCTCTCGCAGACGCTTGATCTCGTCGCGGATACGAGCCGCCTTCTCGAAGTCGAGATTGGCCGCGGCATCGCGCATCTGCTTTTCCATCGCGTCGAGATGGGCCTTGAGGTTGTTGCCCATCATGGCGCCGGCATTGTCGGTGAACTGCGAAATGTCGGCGCGGACGTGGTCCTTCTCGTAGACCGAATCCAGAATGTCGGAGATGCGCGACTTGACCGATTCCGGGGTGATGCCGTTGGCCTCGTTCCATTCCACCTGCTTTTCGCGGCGGCGGTTGGTCTCGGCCATCGCCCGCTCCATCGAGCCGGTGACTTGGTCGGCATACAGGATGACCTTGCCGTCGACGTTTCTGGCGGCGCGGCCGATGGTCTGGATCAGCGAGGTTTCCGAGCGCAGAAACCCTTCCTTGTCGGCGTCGAGAATGGCGACGAAGCCGCATTCGGGAATGTCGAGGCCTTCGCGCAGCAGGTTGATGCCGACCAGCACGTCGAAGGCGCCGAGGCGCAGATCGCGCAGGATCTCGATGCGCTCCAGCGTGTCGATGTCGGAGTGCATGTAGCGGACGCGGATGCCTTGCTCATGCAGATATTCGGTCAAATCCTCGGCCATGCGCTTGGTCAGCACCGTGACCAGCGTGCGGTAGCCGGCCTTGGTGGTGTCGCGGATTTCGCCAACGACATCGTCGACCTGGGTCTTGGCCGGGCGAACCTCGACCGGCGGATCGATCAGGCCGGTCGGGCGGATGACCTGTTCGGCGAAGACGCCGCCGGCCTGCTCCATTTCCCAGCCGCCAGGGGTCGCCGAGACGGCGACCGAAAGCGGACGCATGGCATCCCATTCCTCGAAGCGCAGCGGCCGGTTGTCCATGCAGGACGGCAGACGGAAGCCGTATTCGGCCAGTGTCGCCTTGCGGCGAAAGTCGCCGCGATACATGCCGCCGATCTGCGGCACGGTGACATGGCTTTCATCGATGAAGACCAGCGCGTTGTCGGGAATGTACTCGAACAGCGTCGGCGGCGGATCACCCGGCTGGCGGCCGGTGAGATAGCGCGAATAGTTCTCGATGCCGGCGCAGGAACCGGTGGCTTCCAGCATCTCGAGGTCGAAGCGGCAGCGCTGTTCCAGCCGCTGCGCCTCGAGCAGGCGGCCTGCGCGCTCGAGTTCGACCAGCCGGTGCTTGAGCTCTTCCTTGATCGACTTGATCGCCTGGTTCAGCGTCGGGCGCGGCGTCACATAGTGCGAATTGGCGTAGATCTTGACGCTTTTCAGCTCGCCGGTCTTCTGGCCGGTCAGCGGGTCGAATTCGGTGATCTGCTCGATCTCGTCGCCGAACATTGAAATGCGCCAGGCGCGATCCTCCAAGTGGGCCGGGAAGATCTCGATCGTGTCGCCGCGCACGCGGAACGAGCCGCGAACGAAATTGATGTCCTGCCGTTTGTACTGCTGGGCGACGAGATCGGCGAGCAGCGCGCGCTGGTCGAGCCGATCGCCGATCTGCATCTGGAAGGTCATCGCCGTATAGGTCTCGACCGAGCCGATACCGTAGATGCAGGACACCGAGGCGACGATGATGACGTCGTCACGCTCGAGCAGCGAACGCGTCGCCGAATGGCGCATGCGGTCGATCTGCTCGTTGATCGAGGATTCCTTCTCGATGAAGGTGTCGGTGCGCGGGACGTAGGCTTCCGGCTGGTAGTAGTCGTAGTAGGAGACGAAATACTCGACGGCGTTTTCCGGGAAGAATTTCTTGAACTCGGAATAGAGCTGCGCCGCCAGCGTCTTGTTCGGCGCCAGGATCAAGGCAGGGCGCTGCGTCTCCTCGATCACCTTGGCCATGGTGAAGGTTTTTCCGGAGCCGGTGACGCCGAGCAGCACTTGGGTCCGGTCGTTGTTGTCGACGCCTTCGACCAGATCCTTGATCGCGGTCGGCTGATCGCCGGCCGGCTCGAAATCCGAAACCATCTTGATGGCAATGCCGCCTTCGGATTTTTCGGGGCGGGCAGGGCGGTGCGGCGTCCACAGCACGCCGTCCTTGTGCAGCGGATTGCCGGATTCGATCAGCGCCGACAGCGCGGCGACGGTAGCGGTGACGCTGCCCGAGGCCATCGTCTCGGCGTCTTCCAGCGAGATGTCGAGACCGGCGACCGGGTTGAGGCCGGCTGCCGTGCGCTCCCTGGCTGACGCCGCGCCACCCATCGAGGTGCCGCGCGAACTGCGTCCCGGCGAGCTTGAGCGCTCGGGTATCTTCTTCGACGGCTTCGGCGATTTGCCGCCGTCGCCCTTGCCGACAAGACGTCCTTCGTTTTCGGCTTCCTGCTCGATCTGCTCGGCCCAATCCGCGATCGAACCGGTCAGCGGCGTGCCAGAGAGCTCCGGCTGCGGCATCTCGGCGAAACCGCCTTTGTGCAGCGGCTCGGAGGCGTCGAGGAAATCGGTCAGCGGGCTGCGCCGCTTCGGCGCGGCGCGGTCGTCGTTCGCCGTCGGCGGCGTTTTCTTATCGGGGGATTTGGCCATGTCCCGAATATGGGATTTCCTGGCCAAAATGGAAAGAGCGCGGTGGGGAGAGGCGTGCCGAACAGCGCTGCTCCTGACAGCAGGCTGTCAGGAGCAGGCGGGAAGGTGCGGCCGAAAGCCTCTTGTCGCTACACGCCCCTGGCGGCTGATGCGACCTGCGTCGCCGACCCGTTCAGGCGCGGCACCACGACAAGGCGTTTGATCTTGCCCTTCTTGTAGGCGGCGAGGAAGCGCGCATAGTCCTTGAAGGCGACGCAACCGCTCGACTGGCCGTAGCGGCCTCGAAGCAGGTAGGTATGGGCCAGAAAGCCGTCGCGATTGTATTTGTTGCGGCCATCGGCCGGTGTCAGGCGCAAGGCCTCCACTCCGTGGAAGCGCGTCTCGCGCAGCGACAGATTGTAGGTGTTGGGCGGTGTCGGTCCGCGGTTCTTCTGGTCGGCATAACGCGGCTGGTCCGTCATGGCGCCGATGCCAGAATGAGCCTCGAGCCTTGAGCCGTCAGGCATGTAGACGGTGCCGGCGCTGATATCGTAGACGGCGACGCCATTTCCGGCTCCGCTTCTGGATCCCGGCGAGTTGAACAGATTTCTGAACGCCTTGCCAAGGCCGCCCGAAGGCGTGTCGGGCTTAGCATAGGCCAGCACATCGCCGCCATCGGCTGGCCGGCCTTGCCGCGTCGGTTTCGCCGGCTGGGCCTGCTGGACCGTCTCGCGTGCCGGCTTCGATTGCTGGGCGGGCTTGAGCTGCTGAACAGATTTGGGCTGCTGAACGGGCTTAGGCTGCTGCTGGACGATTTTGGGCTGCGGCGGGTCGAATTGCGGGCGGCGGGTCGGCAACGGCACGTCGTTGGTCAGCGCGTCCGGCAGCGAGGCGGCATCACCGGGTTGATCCTGCTGGGTTTCGACGGGGGAAACCGCGACATCGGCTGACGATTCCTCGATCGGCAGCGGTGAGGCAAACGCCCCGGCGTCGACCGGCAGCGACTGCACGAGGGCAAGTGCCAACTGCGAATTGTCTGGCGTATCAGATTGGGCAAAGCCCATCGGCTGCGGTGCGGTCTGCACGACCACCGAGCCGGTATCCAGCCGGGCGAAACGTTCGGCCGCCGGAACTGGCATGTTATCGGACAGGCTGGCCGTGACCTGGACGGACGGCACCAGCGACGCCTCGGCAATTCGCGGTGCGACGGTGGAGATCACCGGGCGCGTGTTGGCAGTGGCGGCAGGCTTTCCGGCGTCGGCAAAGGCAGCGGCCAGCTTCATCGGCGAAAGCGACGCTTCCATGCGTTCGAAGCGCTCCTGCGCCTTCGACTTCACGGCGGCTGGCATCGGCTTTGCCTGCGCTACAAGGCGTTCGGACTTTTCCGCCCGTGAGCTTACCCTGGCCAGCTTGAAACAGCTGGCACCGCACTGCACCGAATGATCATGCAGGGCCTGAGTGCCGCCATTGGCATTGGCCAGCACGAAGGGTGCTTTCAAGAAGTGCTGTTTCAGCGGATCGGTAAATGCGAGCGATCCCGGCATGGACAGCGTCTGGGGCAGGCCAACCGAAGTCGCCGACAGCGAGGCGCCGACGGAACTGAGGCCGGCCATGGTGCCGATCAGCCAAAGGCCGATGGCAGTGCTGACGCAGGGCAGTGCGACCCAGCGGGCCACCCGGCCAGCGTTGAAGGAAGAGGAACGCGGAGCATCGACGAACTCGCCGCCCTCACGCTGTCCCCGGTTTTTTTTATGTGTACTCAACAACGCCATGCAACCAATCTCGCTTCAATCGGTTTCCCCGTACGTGGCCTTGAGAGCCGCGACGACCATTCTGTGAGTGATCCCAGGTGGTCCCCGACGCGTTTGCCGCGTCTGTAGTTGGTTGCCAATTGCTTCAAAATATGGACAAAGTTGGTTAATCAATTCCTCTCAAAACCAACGACGAGATGTGGATTTTGGCCAAATCAGCCTTCGTCCACGGCCAGGAAAGTGGTGTTGTCGCCCTTCCGACCTGGTTTTGCTGCCTGTTTTTGGCGGCCGAGTCAAGCAAAACAGCCGCTGCTAATTTTTGCGAAGCGCCTTCGCGCGGCATCTGCAGTGAGGTGACTGCCAGCAGACATCGCTTGGGAAAGGCGCCTGTTTCCAGTAAAAATGTTGCCGGTCTTGCCAAGATTTCCCCTGCGGAAGAGCCTCAACATCCCGCCCTCAGTTGAACCAGAGCGCAAAGGTCAGAAACCCGCCGCCGCCGAACTGGCGCTGGATCTGGTCGAAATCGCTGCTGGTGACGAGCTCGCCGCTTTCGAGGTAGGGCGCGATGGCCGGGCCGGTGATCGACAGCACCAGATCGAAGTTTTTCGGGTCATCGAAGAAGCGCTTCATGTTGATGCCAAGGCCCGTGCCGGCGGTGACGCGGAAATGCGGCAGCAACTTGCGGCCCTCCAGGAGATCTTCGGCCATGGTCAGGGCGGCGAGCCAGGCCTGAACCTGCTCCTCGCCGACTTCGAGGCCGGTGAGCGGGTTCTCGCCCTTCTGCTGCGGTCCAGGCAGCCATTCGCGGTCATTGTCGGTCTCGGCGCGGATCGCCTTCCAGTCCTCGCGCGACAGCCGGATCATTTCCAGCAGGTGGCGGCGCGCCGCTTGCCGGCGCTCCGGTTCGACCACCGGCCAGTTGATGAGATGCACCATCGAGATGAAATCGGCGATGCGCCATTCCGACGAGAAGATGCTCGAGCCCATGTCGCCGGCCGGCGGCACCAGAATATCCTGCAACGGCAGCTTGGCGCGCGGGAACAGCATGTGGAACGAGCCGTCGAAGGTGCTCCTGAAATCATGCGCCAGCCAGAAATCGGCCTGGGCCATCAGGAACTCGGCATAGCCCTGCAGCCAGTACCCGTCGGCGCGGTCGAAACGGAAGGTGAGCGTGGGGACGGCGTCGTCCGATGTAATGCCGCCACGGGACAACGCGGCGATGATCGCCGCCATGCTCTCGTCCGGAGCGATGGTGCCGTCCTCGTTGAGGTCTATGCCCGCACGGGTGAGATCGATCGCCATGCCGATATCGGCGTTCGCCGGCACCGACGCAAACGTCGCCGCGGATTTTTCCAGCCGGTCGCGGAAGCCGACCAGGATGGCGCGGAACTGCTCGTAAGTCAGCGGCTCGGGATTGGGATTGTCGGGCACCGGCAACCGCATCAGTGGCAGCATGAAGGACTGCGGGCTTTCGAAACCATGGCGGTGCAGGCCGGTGGCCAGGATCTCCAATGCGGTAAAGAACTCGCCCGCCCCGGCCGCATAGGCGGATGCCGGGTCGTTTGGCGCGGCGGCCTCCAGCATCGACAGGGCAGCGTCGCGCGCGGCCACGCTCTTCGCCTCGAACAGTCGGGTAGCCGCTTCGGGCATTGCCGCCGACGCGGAAGACAGCGGCAGGAGCAAAATGAAAGCGGTCAGCAGGCCTGCCAGTCGTGTCATCTTTTCCCCCAATATTTGTCGCGCAGCGCAGATATACACCATTTGCAGCGCTGCGCTTCAACCCGCCCGCCGGACGGTCTACACAGGGCAAACAATTGGGCATCGCGTGTCGAATTATCCGTTTTCCTACAAACTGTCCTGGCTGCCGCGTTTCTTGAAGCCGTCTCTGGCCGGCGATGTGCAAGACTTTGCGCTGATGGCTGGGACGCTTATGGATCCGCCGCCGAGGCAGACAATGCGGCTTGCCTTTGTCGGGGACATCTCGGCGGTGGCCAACCGCAGCGCGCCGGATTGCGATCCGGCGATCAAGGCGCTGCTCGGCGCTGCCGATCTGGTGATCGGCAATTGCGAAAGCCCCGTGGTGGACAGACCAAGCGCGGCGCTGGGCACAAGGCTCGGCACGCATCATGCGATGAGCGAGTTGTTTCTGGCCGAGGCGCTGGCGGCGGTTGGTATTGCGCGAGAAAGGCTCGTGCTGTCGCTGGCCAACAACCATGTGCTGGATCAGGGCGTCGCCGGTTTCGACGAGACGGTGGCGGCGTTGCAGCGGCTCGGCATCCGCACGGTCGGCCTGGCCGCCAATGGCCCGGTGGTGCCTGTCCAGGTCGGACCGCTTGATATCGGCTTCGCCGCATTCACGCTGTGGCGCAACGCCGATGAAAAACTGTTTGCGGGGCGCGTTTCGATGGACAGCGATCCGACGGGCTGGCCGCGCGCTGGCTTGGATCTTCTCTGCGCCGTGCCGCATTGGGACTGGGAGTTCCGGCATTTTCCGCGTGCCGAGACGCGGGCGCTGGCCAGGCGGCTGGCCGGGCAGGGCGTCGGACTGATCGCCGGCCATCACGCCCATGTCGTGCAGCCGGTGGAAAGGATCGACAAGACGGTGGTCGCTTATGGACTTGGCGATTTCCTCGGCACCGCCTTCGCCCGCCAGCCATGGCCGGGTCGCATCGGTTCTATCCTCACTGTCGATGTCAGTGCCGATGCCGGTACGCGCGGGACGATCGCGTCTTACCGGCTGCATCCCTTCATGCGCCTGCGCGCCGGCGACCATGAGCGGCTGGTGTTGGTGGAGGCTTTGGAGGGCCGAGTGCGTGACAAGGTCGAGGGGCGACTGAAAGCGATCTTCCCTTCTCCACCAACCGATCAAGGCGTACCCGCTTAAACGTCTGGCGGCCCCTGCAAAACCGACTATCATGCTCCCGCAGAGGCAGGATTGCGGGGGATAGCGGTGGAAACAGCGGATTTCATGCCGAGCGAAACGGTCATCGCCGGCATCCGGAAAGACATCGCGGCCTATGAAGCGGCGAGGGCGTCGGCGGTCAGGCAGGTGCGCTGGCGGGTGCCGGTGTTCGTCGGCCTGGTGCTGGTGGCCGTGGTGCTGGTCGCCTGGCTGTTCAACAAGGTCGCCGACCCCAACGAGCAATGGGTCTCGACGCCGCATGTGTTCCTGTATGTCATCGGCTTCGCGGCTTCGATCCTGCTCTATTTCCAGGCCAGGAAACCGGCGACGCGGCTGCAGCAATCGTTCCGCGAGACGCTGTTGCCGATCATCTTCGGCTTCATCGCCGACATGCGCTACCAGCATGGCGTGACGCCGAATTCATTCGACCGGTTGCCGCGCACGGCGGTTGGTCCGTTCAACCGGCAGGCGTTCGACGACATCGTCGCGGGCCGCTACGAAGGGTTTCCGTTCGAGCTCTACGAGGCGCATCTGCGGGAAGGGTCGGGCAAAGGCTCGTCGACGGCCTTTCAGGGCGTCATCGTCGCCTTCGAGACCATCGCGCCGTTCCCCGGCATATTGGTGGCGACGCGCCGGACCAACGCGGTCATCAGTTTCTTTCGCGGCATATTCGCCAGCAAGCTGCAGGAGCTGTCCAGTGGCGACGTGGCGCTCGACGCCGCGTACGAGTTCCGCACCGACAATCTCGGGGCGGCACAGCCACTGGTGAGCGGCCGGCTGGCGCAGGCGCTGAAATGGCTTGGCGAAACCTGGCCGGACGATCCGGCCCGTGTCGCGCTCAATGGCAGCGATGGGTTCCTGCTGCTGCCGCAGACGAAGAACTTCTTCGAGCTGCCGGATATTTCGGTGCCGCTCGATTACACCACGCATGTCGCGCCGATGATATCGGACATCGGCGCGATGCTGGCGACGGCGGCACTTGTGCGCAAGATCGGCGCGAAGGACGAGATCGATTAGTTGGGCCTCGCTGTCAGCAGTCAAAGCCGTATTGGTCGCGCATGGTGTCCGCCTCCTCTTTCGACATTTTGTTGAACATAACGCAGACGGTGAAGCTGCCGACCTGATGGCCGGCGCGCATATAGCCCCAGTCGGAAATATCGTTTCGGGTGAATTCTATATTCTGCCCGAGGACCACATTACGCACTTGCTCCGGCTGGTTCGCCAATATGCCGACAAAGCCTGTTTCAGTGCGGCGGAACGGGATGACCCAGAAGTGCTCGCTGACGTTGCCGTCGCGCACCTTGACCTTCAATTTGAACCTGTCGGTGTCGGAGGAAGGAGCCTCGGACAGTGCCAGGAATTCATCCAGGCTGGCGAGCGCCTGCGCTGTCGCTGCCGCCATCTCGGGATCGTCCTCGGTAAACATAATCGTCTTGTCATCGCCCGGATCCGCGCCTTGCGCACAGGCGGACCCCGGCGCAAGCGCCAGCATCAGGGACATCGCGGTCCGGACTGCAAGTTTCATGGAAGGCCCCCTTTCATCGTAACGGCGCACCATCCTGCATCCGTTCCCGATTTGCAACCGGAGCGCGAGTTTCATCCACTTCGGAGCGGCGAGTTGAGCTGATCCATGAAACAAAATGTGTATCGATGACCGGTCGGCAGTCTGTTTCGTGATGCCGCTTGAGACGGATTGCGGCGGCCGCGCCGTGATCGAAACCGCCCGCCACAATCCGGCTAAACGACTCTTTTCGCGGACAGAAGTCCGCTCATTGGGGGAGCCGAAGCGGCCTGAAATGATCTCGGTCGCAGACAATGTGTCGGAATTAAGCCTATGATATTGTTTGCAAAAATTCACCCAACGTGATTTGCGGAGCGAGCGCTTCCGTTCCAGTTTAAGGCCGTCCGGTGCTGTCGTTTCCCAAGGCGGCCCGGAAAAGTGAAACAGCACGGAGTGCACCCCATGAAGAAGACCCTCGCAACCACCGCCGCTCTGCTCGCCTTCCTCGGCACGGCCTATGCCGCGACCGTTCAGGGCACGATCCAGGCCGTCGACCCGACGACCAAGTCGATCACCCTCGACGACGGCAAGATCTACCAGCTGTCACCGGAAGCGACGATCGGGAAATTGAAGGTCGGCGCCAAGGTGGCGGTGACTGTCGATGACAAGACCGGCATCGTGACGTCGATCAAGAAGGCCTCGTAACGCGAGAGCATCGTGCGTCGGCAGACCTGCTGACCGGATTTTTCAAACCCTGTTCCACTCATGGCCGGTCCCTCCGGGGATCGGCCATTTTCATGCCTCGCCCCTCGATGCCGGGCGACCTGGATGAGGTCTTCCGGCTGGACCCCAGGGCCGGCCGGCGGAACGCTGTCCGGCGGCATCGCTATGGTTTTTGCCAAAAAGCCGCGCTATCCCTTGGCCAACGGGGGATATTCATGGCCGACGAACAAAAAGGGTTTCGCCTGTCGCGGCGATTGCTGCTGGGTGCGGCTGTCCTAGGTGGCGCGGTGCTGTGGGGCGGCAACACCGTGGCGCGGCTGGCGCGCGCGCCTTCGGGGCCGAAGAACGCCGGACGGATAGCCGATATCGACGGCTTCGCGTTGCCTTTGAAGCCGCTGGACAATGCGCCGGCCTTCGATGCGTCGCTGCCCTGGTCGGCAAAAGGCGGCGACATCAACGATGCCAGCGGCCTGTCGATGACGCCGGTCTACGGCGTCGTCGAGGTCAGCGAGGACGAGCACATCGCCAATGCGCTGGCCTTCGCGCGTGCCAATGGCCTGAAAGTCTCACTGGCCGCCATCCGCCATTCGATGGGCGGGCATGCCTTCGACGACAACGCGCTGGTACTCGACCTCAGAAAGTTCAACAATGTGACCGTGGATGCGGCGGCGAAGACCATGACCTTGCAGCCGGGCGCGCGCTGGCACGACATCCAGAACCTTCTGCATCCGCGCTTTGCGGTGAAGGCGATGCAGTCGACCGACATCTTCTCGGTCGGCGGCTCGCTGTCGGTCAATGCGCACGGTATGGACCACCAGGCAGGGTCGGTGGCGGGCTCGATCCGCTCGATGCGAGTGATGCTGGCCGACGGCTCGGTGACGACCTGCTCGCCCACCGAGAACACCGATCTGTTCCGCCACGTCGTCGGCGGGTATGGCCTGTTCGGCGTGGTGCTGGAGGCGACGCTCGATATCGTCGAAAACGCCGTCTACCGGACCTCGCGCGAAATCATCAGATCGGACGATTTTCCGAAATTCTTCGCCGAGGTGCTGGAGCCGAACAAGAATATCGGCCTGTTCTACGGCCATCTGTCGACGGCGCCCGGCAATTTCCTCGAGGATATGATCGTCTACCGTTACGACAAGGTGGCGGAGCAGCCGCCGGCGGATCAGCCTGAGATCGGCGAGCCGGGTTCAGTCGGGTTGAAGCGGGTGATCATCAACCTGGCGAAATGGGGCAGCCTGTTCCAGGAGTTGAAGTGGTTCACCGAAAAGACGCTGGAGCCGAAATTCGAAAGCTGCACGGTGGCGCGTACTTCGGCCATGGCCGAGGGCGAGGCCTGTCTCGTCACCCGCAACAACCCGATGCATGATTCGGTGCCCTATCTCTTCAACGATCAAATAGAAGAGACCGACATCCTGCACGAATATTTTATTCCACGTGCCGCCTATGTCGAATTCATCGCGGAAGCGCGCGAGATCCTGCGCAACCAGACGCTGCCGGTGCTCAATGCTTCGGTGCGCATCGTCCACAAGGAGGATGTGGCGCTGACCTACGCGCCGGAGCCAGCCTATTCGCTAGTGCTCTACATCAACCAGCCGACCGATGCCGACGGCAATGCCAGGATGCGCGCGCTGACGCGGGCGCTGATCGACGTGACGATCAAGCATGGCGGGCGCTTCTTCCTGCCTTACCAGCTGCATTATACGGCCAGGGAATTGCTGGCCTCCTATCCCGAACTGCCGGCCTTCCTGGCGGCGAAGCGGCAGTATGACCCTACGGAACTGTTTTCCTCGACCTTCTACCGTGCCATCAAGGCGCTGAGCGGGGTGGCATAAGAAGCAGGAGAACAGCCATGCGCATGGTATCGGCGGCGGCATTCACCCTCATCGCGCTGTGCGCTGGACCGGCCGGGGGCGAGGATCTCAAAGCCTTCAAGCTGACCATCGACGGGGTAACGATCGATATCGATCCCGGCGAGAGCACTGATGTGACGCTACCCGGCGGTAAGCACAGCAAGGTGACGCTCGAGCGCAACGACTTCGCCACCTTTTCCGGCAGCGTTTTCTCCTTCGTTCACCCCAGCAGCATTTCGGTGACCAAGACCGATCTCGGCGATGATATCACGCAGTATCTGATGGCGTCGGCTCTCGGCACGATCGTCGTCGTGCAGGAATATGGCACGATGAACCCGGTGTCGCTCAACCAGCTGATGCTGCAGGAGATGACCAAGGAATCGGTGCAGGCCGGCGCCAAGCTGACGCAGGAGCCGACGACGCGCAAACTCGCCGACGGCAAGGAATTGACCGGGATTCGCGCCGAGGTGAAGACACGCACCGACACCGCCGATTTCGAGATCGTCGGCTTCGACCTGGCCGATCGGGGGCTGCTGTTCATCACCCGCGTTGCCGGCGAGGATGCAGCGACCGAAAAGCCGCTTATCGACAAGTTCTGGCAGAGCCTGAAAGTCAAGCTGCAGCGGGACTAGGCTCGTCTCTCAGTTTGGGTTTCGGGGGGGAATCCATACTTTTGCATAACGGCGGCTCAAGTTATTCTGACGATCCGGATGTTGGAGATCCTGCAGCATGGCGAAGCTCATTTTCAGAATGAACCAGTCCCTCGACGGCTATGTCGACCACCAGAAAATGCCGTCAGGCCCGACAATCTTTCGTCACTGGATAGAGCAAGTGCGCAATTTGAGCGGCAGTGTTTACGGTCGCGGCATGTACGAGGTCATGCGTTATTGGGACGAAGACAGTCCTGAATGGAGCGCGGAGGCGCACGAATTCGCGGCGGCGTGGCGGAGCCAACCGAAGTGGGTTGTGTCGCGCTCTCTGAAGTCGCTCGGCCCCAACGCCACACTTGTCGGGGACGACGTCGAGGCGGTGATAGGTGGGCTTAAGGCTGAGCTCGTCGGGGAGATTTCAGTTTCCGGACCAAACCTGGCACGAAGCCTGACCGACCTTGGTCTTATCGATGAATATCAACTCTACCTCCACCCGTTCGTGCTCGGTCATGGCAAGCCATTCTTCGCCGGCCCCCGGCCGCCGCTTCGCTTTGTGGCCAGCGATTTGATCGGCGATGACGTAATCAGGTTGACCTATGTGCCTGCCTGATTAAGCGGTCGTCAAACCGAGACGCTAGCAGGACTACAGCCCCTTTGGCACTAAGCCGGCCAGCCAGTTCACGGAGCGTTTCGCGGCATCGGCGGTCGCCGAGGCGGCGCGGCCGAGATCGGTCTTGACCACGGCGTAGCCGTTCTTGGTGCGATAGAGCACGCCGGTTCCGCCATCGACCACCTGTTCATAGGCGACGGGCCGGGCGGCGTCGGCTTCCATGGCCGTCGTCGGCGAACCGACCGAGACGCTCGGCCGGTGGCTCAATTCAGGCGGTAGCGGGCTTTCGGTTCTGACAACGCGGCTGGCCGGCTTCAGCTCCGGGCGCGACGCGGTCGCGGCCAGTTGCGAGGAGGACGACGAACCCTTCGTGCGGCAAATGCCGGAGACGAGCGGATAGTTGAAATTGCGCTCGTGCAGCATCTGGCTCTTCATCGCCGCTTCGCACTCGGCGACGGTCGACCACTTGGCCGGCGTCTCGCCGATATATTCGCAAAGCTTGGCGTCGCAGTCGCAGCCGACAATGGTCATAGCGACAAGGGCGGTCTTGATCACGGTCTTGTCCCTTCGAGATGCCCCCGGCAACCCATCCATTTCTTCCCATTCCTTCGCGCGCGAACAAGGCGGGATTTGGCCGCGATTGTGGAATGGGCGTGGCGGAGCCCAGGAAATGCATAATCCTGGCCGGGCGTGGCCGAAAGGCCTCAGTAGTCGTAGACGTGTTCAAGCCTGGCGCCAGCCTTGATCAGCGCCGGCAGCACGAGATGCAGCTTGCGCACGGCGACGGTCAGCCCGGTGCGGCGCGTGGATTGATCGGCCGGGAGCGGATAGCTGAACAGGATGCGCATGCCTTCAGGGATGGCGATCGTATCGGTGGAGAGCACCGTGACCATGATCTCGTCATTGCCGCCGATCTCGACGAAGGAGACGCCCTTGTCGATCAGGCGCGGGATCATTTCGGTGAAGACCTGATAGCGCCTGGTGACGAAGATGGTGCCGTCAGCGCCCATGTCGCGTTCGAGCAAGGTGTCGGGCTCGTTGCGGGTGGCTTCGCCGACGGGTCCCTTGGCCCAGACATGGACGTCGAGCAAGGCAGGGTCCATCGTCGCGGCGAGCGCCTTGGTGATCAGGTCGGCATAGCCCTGCTTGATGGTGTCGGCGAGGCCGAACGCCAGCTTGCGTTCGCTGGTCCGGATCGAGCTGTCTCCCGGCGCCGGCTGCACGGCAAACAGGCCGGCGCGCTTCTCGGCATAGGGGAACTGATACCAGGGCACCTGGTCGAGAAACCCTGCATAGTCCGCCGCCAGCTTGGCCTGATAGATGTCGGCGGCGGTGCGCTTGGCCGTCGTCGCCTCGGTGATGCGGCCGACCGTGTTCTCATAGGCCCACTGCAATATATGCTCGATCGAGTGGCTGGTGCCGATGATGACCAGCATCTGGTGGTTGGCGTAGTTGAACTTGTAGGCAGAACTGGCTCGGATGACCATGGCGTAGTCCTGCCAGAAGCGGCCGACATAGGACCAGTAGGGAAAGCCGCTCGGCTGGTCCTTGTCGACGAAGCCGGCATATTCGCGCGCGGCGTAGACGATCGCCCATTCCGGATAGGTGAGGAAGGTCGATTCCTCCGGCCGCTGGTAGAAGGGGATCTCGGCGCGGACCTTGTCGGCCAGCGCCTTGGGCGGCGCGCCATCGGCAATTCCGGGCAGCGGCGTCTTGTCGAGCGACGACGTCGTCAGAAAGCCGTAGCTCAGCCCGGCGATCGGGATGAGGATGACGAGGACGATCACCCACAGGATCGTCTTGATGATGCGCTTCAGCCAGCGGAACAGGAACATGCCAGATCAGGCCGTGGCGAAGTGTTCGTGTATGCGCCTGGCCAGCCGGAAACCGACATAGACGGCGAAGCCACCGATGACCAGGTGCGGCAGGTTGGCGAAGAAGCGGGCCGGGAATTCGATATCGTTGAGGGAGCGGAAGCCGTTGATGAAGATGCCGGCATCGAGGCAGCCGGAACCGGTGACCAGACCGAGCACGCCGTCGAACAGGTAGACCGAACCGAACAACTTGAAATAGAACACCGCCTGGCGGTGCGAGATGAAGGCGGCGGCCAGCGCCCAGACGCCGGAGAAGGCGTGCAGCAGGTCGTCATACCATTGCAGCGAAAACAGACCGAACAGATTGCCGCCAGCGTCATTGAACGCGGGTATGTAGCCAATGGCGACGACGCCGAAAAACAGGAAAGCATAGGCGACGGCAAGCTTCTGGATCAGCGTCATGAAGTATCCCCCCTCTACGAGTCCGCTTTGCAAACAGACTCTGACGACGCAGCGATACTAACCGATTTTAGCGCGCGGTGAAGCGGCGCCCGCGAGATCGCCGGCGAAGGATATCGAGGGGCAAAAAGACCTTCGGCGCCGGGATTTCTCCCAGCGCCTCCCTGTCAGATCAGGACACGGTCGCGGCAGCAACTTCCGTAAAGTCGTCGCGCCTTGCCGGCCTTGATTTTGACGGTCCTGCCAGTCCGCCGCCCGAGAGCAGCGTCCGTTCGGGACCACGCTGGTTTCCACCCTTGCGGGCTTTGCCCTGCGCACCATCGAAGGTTTTTGCCGTCCTTCATGGCAGCATCGGTCCGCCGTCGGCGTTGGCACGCTTTCCGCGGCCCCGTAGGTCTCGGCTCCGTCCCTCGAAACAGGCAAGCCTGCTCTCGCTTCGGGCCGTCCGGGCCTCAGGAAATCCGCCTTTCACTTCGCCTTTCGGCTGGATGATCGGTAGCCGCCTGAGATGGGTTTAACCTACGCCGGGTAAGGGGCCTGGGGAATGGCCTGAGGCCTGTGGATAGCGGGATTATCGGGGATCAACCAGGGAATGCGATTTTCCGATCCGCCATGATGGGCGGCAGCGGTGGACATTCGGCCCTTGCCCTGCCGGCCGGTGCGGGCTTCAATGCCGGCAAAGGATTCGAGGTGCCGAGCGGCTCGATGTCCTTGCGGGAGGGTTGCTTGAAAGTCGGAGTGGTTCTCAACCCGATTGCCGGTGGGGGCCGGCTGAAACGGCACTGGCCTGAGGTCGCCGCGTCGCTGAAAAAGCACTTCGGCGAATTCGAGCTGCGCGAAACGCAGGCGGAAGGTGACGCCGAAAGGCTGGCAATCGATCTCGCGATGATTGGCTTCGACCTGGTGATCGCGGCCGGTGGCGACGGCACCGCCAGCGAAGTGGCCGATGGACTGCTGCAGGCGTTCCAGGAAAGCGGCCGGACCACCGAGCTCGGCCTCTTGCCGTGCGGCACCGGCATTGACTTCGCGCGCGGGCTCGGCCTGCCGAAAGAGGTGGATGCCGTGCTGAAGCGGTTGGCCGAAGCCAAGGGTCGCAAGGTCGATGCCGGGCGCATCTGCTACATCGATGATCATGGCGCGCTGGCCAGCCGGCATTTCATCAACATCGCCAGCCTGGGGCTTTCCGGCGCCACTGACCGCGCCGTCAATGCCGACAAGCGCAAGGGCAGGATGTCGGCCAAGGCGCTTTTCCTGTGGCGCACCGTGGTCGAGTTCATCCGCTACCGCTTCCAGGACGTCAGGATCACGGTCGACGACGGCGCGCCCGTCGAAGCGCGCATGGCGCTGGTGGCGGTCGCCAACGGAAAATTCTTCGGCGGCGGCATGATGATCGCGCCGGATGCGGAACTGACCGACGGGCAGTTCGACATCGTCATCCTGCGCGCCGCCGGCAAGCTGAAGCTGATCTGGGACATCCGGCTGCTCTATGGCGGCCGGCACCGCAACCATCCAGCGATCACCATCTTGCGCGGCAGGAAAGTGGTGGTCGAACCGCTCGGCGATGTCGAGAAGAACGGCGCGCTGGTCGACATAGACGGCGAGTCGCCGGGACGCATACCCGCGACCTTCGAGATCCTGCCGGGTGCGTTGACGCTCAGATACTGAATCAAGCCGTTGACGGATTGATTCAGATGAATCCGCCGATCCAGCCAACTCGCTGAAATCGCTTAATATCCAGCCGGCGTTAGAGTTCGAGCTTGGCCGGGAAACCAGGTGCGCGCAGGTCGGTGCCGACGGCATCTTCCAACAGTTTGACGATCTGGGTCGACCAGGCGCCGCCGCCATAGGCGGCCTTGCCTTGCTGAAAAATCGCGTTGACGCGCGACGCCAGCTCAAGCGGCACGCCTGACTGTTCGCCCATGGCGAGCGCGAAGCTGAGGTCCTTCAGCGCCAGATCCATGGTGAAGCCGATATCGTAGGAGCCGTTGAGAATGAGCTGGCTTTCGGTATCGTGGACGAAGCTGTTGCCGGAGGAGGCGACGATGGCGTGATAAGCTTGGGCGAGGTCGAGCCCGCCTCGCTTGGCCAGCATCAGCGCCTCGCCGGCGGCGACGAGGTGAACGAAGGCGAGCATGTTGGTGATCACCTTGATCACCGCCGCCGAGCCGACCGGCCCCATCAAGAACGATTTCGCGCACATCGCTTCGATTGCCGGGCGATGGCGCGCATAGAGCGCTGGATCGCCGCCGACCAGCGCGGTGATCTTTCCGGCCGCCGCCAGATGCACGCCGCCGGTGACCGGGCATTCCAGCGTCTCGATGCCTTTGGCCGAGGCGAGGGCCGCGAGGCGGAGAATCTCGTCGCGGCCGTTGGTCGACATCTCGATCCAGGTGCCGCCTGTGGGCAGGCCCTCCAGCAGACCATCGGCGCCCGCCAGCACGGCTTCGCTGACCTTCGGAGAGGGCAGGCAGGAGATGGCGTTGCCGGCCCGTGCGGCGGCCTCGGCGGGGCTGCTTGCCGCTGTGGCCCCGAGCGCCCCCAGGCGCTCGCCGGCGGTGGGATCACGGTCGAAGACGGTGACGGCAAAGCCGTTGCGGATCAGGCTGGCGGCAAGGTTGCCGCCGAGATGGCCAAGACCGATGAAGGCGTAGCTTTCGCTCACGGCATCAACGGCGTCTGCATCATCTGCAGATGCAATTCCTTGCCCGTATAGGGATGTGCGTCGCAGACCGCTTCGTTGAGCTCGACGCCGAGGCCGGGCTCCTTCGACGGGATGATTTTGCCGTCCTGCCACTCGATCTTCTTCTTCAGCAGCGTGGCGTGGAAACCGTCCCACTGCTTCAGCGATTCGAGGATGAGGAAGTTGGGCAGCGTTACCGCCAGCTGGATGTTGGCGGCACCGACGATCGGTCCGCAATAGCAATGCGGCGCGATCTGGATGTGGTAGGCCTCGGCCATGGCGGCGATCTTCTTGGTTTCGAGAATGCCGCCGGAGCGGCCGAGGTCCGGCTGAAGGATGGTCGCGGCGCGGTTCTCGATGACGCGGGCGAACTCGAATTTGGTCGTCAGCCGCTCGCCGGTGGCGATCGGGATCGAGGTCGCGCGGGCCACTTGGGCCATGACCTCAGGCATATCAGGCGGCACCGGCTCCTCGAACCACAAGGGATCGTAGGGCTCGATGGCGCGCGCCATGCGCAGCGCGCCGGACGCCGTGAACTGGCCGTGCGTGCCGAACAGGATGTCGGCGCGGGTGCCTACCGCCTCGCGGATCGCCTTGATCATGCGGGTGGACAGGTCGATATCGACGAGGCGCGGCTGGTGGCCGTCGAAGGCGGTGTAGGGGCCGGCCGGGTCGAGCTTGACGGCATTGAAACCCTGCTCGACATATTCGAGCGCACAGGCAGCGGCGAGATCTGGATCGTTGTAGACGTTCTTGCCGTGCGCGTCCTCGGAGTGGACGCTGCCGCTGTGCGGATAGAGATAGGTGTAGGAGCGCAGCGTCTCGTGCACCTGTCCGCCGAGCAGTTTGTAGACCGGCTTGTCGGCTTCCTTGCCGATAATGTCCCAGCAGGCTATTTCCAGCGCCGAGAAGCAGCCCATGCCGGACACATCGGGGCGCTGGGTGAAGCCGGAGGAATAGGCGCGGCGGAAGAAGTTCTCGATGTCGTGCGGATCGCGGCCGACGAGATAGCGCTCGGCCATGTCCTCGACCATCCGGGCGGTAACATGGGCCGAGAAGGTGGCGTTGTAGGCCTCGCCATAGCCGACCACGCCACCATCGGTGGTCAGCTTGACGAAGATGAAATACTTGCCGCCGATGCCGGGCGGCGGATTGCCGACAACCCAGGTCTTGACGTCGGTGATCCTCATTCTTGGTCCTCCAGAACCAATTCGGCGCCTTTCCAACCGGTCATGATCGAGGCGGCGTTGGTGTTGCCAGTGATGTTGTCGGGAAAGATCGAGGCATCGATGACGCGCAAACCTTCCAGACCATGCACCTTGAGGCGGGGGTCGACGACGGCGCGCGCGGGATCCGGCCCCATGCGGCAGGTCGAGACCGGGTGATAGACGGTGCCCGAGCGCTTCCTGAAATCCTGGACCAGATCGGCGTCCGAGGTGATCGACGGGCCGGGCAACACCTCTTCCTCGATGATCTCGGCCATGGCGGGCATCGAGGCGATCTTGCGCACGAATTTCACCGCTGACAGCATCTCCTCGACATCGGCATTGGTGGAGTAGGCATTGGCCGTTATCCTGGGGTAGTCGCGTGGGTTGGCCGAGCGGATCATGATCTCTCCACGGCTCGACGGGCGGCAGTTGGATAGGCCGATGGAAAAGCCCGGCCATGGGTCGGGCGTCAGGATGGGGCGCTCGCCGCTCTTGGGAATGACGGTCGAGAAGGCCTGGAAATAGAGCTGCATGTTTGGCCGCGTCGCCGCCGGGTCGGTGCGGAAGAAGCCACCGGCATTGTTCATCGACAGCGACAGTGGGCCGGAGCGGGTCAGGATGTATTGCATACCGACCAGCAGCTTGCCCCACCAGGGACGCAGCGTCTGGTTGAGCGTCGGCAGCCGGCCCTTGAAGGTGTAGTTGATGCCGACATGGTCCTGCAGATGCGCACCGACATTTTCGTTGGCATGGACGACGGGAATGCCCAGGCTCCCAAGCAGGGCGGAAGGGCCGACGCCGGACAGTTGCAGCAATTGCGGCGAGTTGATCGAACCGCCCGACAGGATGATTTCGCGGCCGGCACGCGCCGTCTTCATCCCGCCGTTCTGCTGGTATTCGACGCCGACGGCACGCTTGCCCTCGAACAGGATTTTTGTCGCCAGCGCCTTCATCTCGACGCGGACATTCCCGCGCTTCATCGCCGGGCGCAGGAAAGCGCGCGCCGCCGACATGCGGCGGCCGTTGCGGGTCGAGATCTGGTAGATGCCGACACCTTCCTGGGCGGCGCCGTTGAAATCCGGGTTGAGCGGCAGGCCGGCCTGCTGGCCGGCGGCGAGATAGCGCCTGGTCAGCGGATGGACGGCGTCCGAACAGTCGGTGACATGCAGCGGACCGCCGACACCGCGCCATTGGTCTGCGCCGGCCTGGTTATCCTCGAGCGCCTTGAAGGCGGGCAACAAATCGTCATAGCCCCAGCCGGGATTGCCGGCGGCGGCCCAGGCATCGAAATCCTCGCGCGCGCCCCTGATCCAGACCATGGCGTTGATCGAGCTCGAACCGCCGAGCAGCTTGCCGCGCGGCCAGTGGTCGGCATTGCCGGCGAGGCCCGGGTCCGGCTCGGCCTTGTAGTTCCAGTTGACGGCAGGATCGAAGAAGGTCTTGCCGTAGCCGAGCGGCATCTGCACGTAGAAGCGGCGGTCGGTGCCGCCGGCCTCCAGCACCAGCACCGAGAAGCGTCCCGAGGCCGAGAGTTTTTCGGCCAGGACCGAGCCGGCCGAGCCGGAGCCGACGATGATGAAATCATAGGTCTGCATGATGATGCGGGCGGCTCCGGAAAATTGGCTGCAGCCTAGACGCGACGGCATTCCGAAGTCGCCGCGCCATCCGGCATCAGTTGTGAAAAAAGCGACCGTCGAACTGGCCGGGCGTGCGGGGATGCCCGACAATCGCGCTTGATATCTACCTTCTCGACAGCCTATGCGATGGCATTATTTTGGCGCATGATTTTCTCCGAAAAGTCTGCAACTTTTCGGAATCATGCTCTGGCCACTCTGCGGAAGGCAGGAAATCATATGCGAACCCTCCCTGACGCATTCATCCCCGAACTGCCGGGCCACTACAGCGGCAAGGTCCGCGAGAACTACGACCTTGCGGATGGCCGGCGCATCATCATCGCCACCGACCGCCTCAGTGCCTTCGACACCATCCTGACTTCGATCCCGTACAAAGGAGAGATCCTGACGCAGACGGCGCGCTACTGGTTCGAGGAAACCGCCGACATCTGCCCGAACCATGTTCTCGAATACCCCGACCCGAACGTCGTCGTCGGCACGAGGCTCGACATCCTGCCGGTCGAGATCGTCGTGCGCGGCTATCTGGCGGGCACCACCAGCACCTCGATCCTGACGCGCTACAAGCGCGGTGACCGCGACATGTATGGCATCCACCTGCCGGACGGCCTGCGCGACAATGAAAAGCTGGCGGAGCCGATCATCACGCCGACCAGCAAGGCCGCGCATGGCGGCCATGACGAACCGCTGTCCAAAGCGGAGATCCTCGAGCAGGGTCTTCTCACGCAGGCGCAGTGGGATACCGTATCGGACTACGCCTTGCGGCTGTTCGCCCGCGGCCAGCAGCGCGCCGCGGAACGCGGCCTGATCCTCGCCGACACGAAGTACGAATTCGGCACCGACAAGGACGGGACCATCATTCTTGCCGATGAAATCCACACTCCGGACAGCAGCCGGTACTGGATCGCATCGAGCTACGGACAGGCGCTCGCCAGCGGCAGCCGGCCGGAGAGTTTTGACAAGGATTTCATCCGCTCGTGGGTCTCGGCCAGATGCGATCCGTACAACGACCCGATTCCAGAGATACCCGACGAGATCGTCGAACAGGCTTCGCGGGTCTATGCGCAGGCCTATGAGGCGATCACCGGCAAGGAATTTTCTCCAGACCTTTCCGGGGACAGCGTGCTCGATCGTATTCGCACGAACCTCAGGCGCTATCTCTGATCGACCTTCGCCGGGTGAGGCGAACTGCCGTCTTCCACCCATCGCCATGCCAGAGCCCACCAACTCGGGTTAACGGAGCCTTGCCGGGCGTTGGCTGACGGTGCATCAAACGAAAAACCCGCCTGTGCGGCGGGTCACTGGCGCAAATCAGCACCATAGGCAAAAATGTACCATAGCTGAGGTCACCGAGTCAAGAAAAAATTCCTATCGTGAAAAGCTGCCGGCAAAACAGCTGCCGACACCGCGACCCGGCTGTCGCAGGTCTTTTGTCAGTTCGGAGTCTCGTGGCCATGCCGTGGCGCGTTGACCTTGGGGCGCCGTGACGATACGGGGTCGAGGGCAGCCGGTCTCGAAGGATTTCTCGCATGGTGCACTACGCTGAAGGACGGCCGCTTGGCGATCTGACGCTGCGCACCCTGGCCATGCCTTCGGACGCCAATGCGGCCGGCGACATTTTCGGCGGCTGGGTGATGGCGCAGATGGACCTCGCCTGCGGCATCCGTGCCGCCGAGCGCGCCAAGGGCCGCGTGGTGACGGCGGCGGTCAAGGAAATGTCCTTCGCCAAGCCGATGAAGATTGGCGACACGCTGTGCATCTACACCCATGTCGAGCGCGTCGGCCGCACCTCGATGACGCTCAAGGTCGAAGCCTGGGCGCAGCGCTACCTCTCCGACCTGATGGAAAAGGTCACCCATGCCGATTTCGTCATGGTGGCGCTGGATGGCGAGGGCAAGCCGAAAGCGGTTCCTGCCGAAGGCTGACGCCGTTTCTCCCACGCTTGGTCATTTGTAACAGTGCCCCTCCGGCGGACCCGTTTCGCGACATCCAACGGTTGCCTCCATGCCCGATCCTGCTGCAATCGGAGGAGAGACAATGCGTCAACATCTGCTGAACGGTTGGCTCGTGGCAGCCCTGGTCGCGACGACCTGCCTGCTCGGCGTGACCGCCTACGCGGAGGTGAAGGAAGACATCTCGCGCATTGCCTGCACGCATGAGGACAAGGCTCCCGGCGAGCGGGGCGCACGGTGTGATACCTGTGCCGCGGCGCGATGCGATGTCCGCATGTCAGGAGCCTGAGCGGCAGCCGTCAGCGGACGGCATGAGCGGCAATCCGCCAGCCAAAACGGCGCGTGCATTCGGGCAACGATCCGCGCAGCCGAGATAGAATTTCCGATCAGGCAAGCCGGATGTTGCGTGCGGGGCTGAATCCCTTGCGGCGCAAGGGTTTCAGGCGTGCGTGCCGTCGAATTTTTCGCGCGCCGCCTTGACGCGCATGGTGTTCGCGCGCGCCCATTCGCTCAGTGCGCTGACGGGGATCAGCAACTCGTGGCCGAGCTCGGTCAGCTCATAATCGACGCGCGGCGGAATGGTTGGAAACACGGTGCGGGTGACGAAGCCGTCACGCTCCAGGCCGCGCAAGGTGGTGGTCAGCATTTTCTGCGAGATGCCGCCGACGGCGGCGCGCAATTCATTGAAACGCATCGGTCCGTCGCCCAGCTTGCCGACGACCAGAACAGTCCATTTGTCGCCGACGCGCTGCAGAATTTCCGAGATGGCGCGGCAGTCCTCGGTGCGGTGTGGGTGCCTCGGTAACAAAAAAGTGCCTTCTTGTGCATCGCGTTTGCAGTATCTCATATAGCGCAGGTATCCAAATGATACCAGTACTTCGTGCAAGGAGAGCCCTTATGTCCAAACCCAAAATTGCCATCGTCGTCGGATCGACGCGCGCCGCTCGTTTCGCCGATGTGCCAACCCAGTGGATCGCCAAGATCGCCAAGTCGCACGCCGACATCGATGTCGAGATCGTCGACCTGCGCGACTTCCCGCTGCCGTTCTTCGACGAGGTCGCATCCTCCGCCTGGGCGCCGTCGCAGAACGAAGTGGCGCAGCGCTGGCAGAAGAAGGTCGCCGAATTCGACGGCTTCATCTTCACCGCCGCCGAATACAATCATGGCCCGACGGCCGTGCTGAAGAACGCCATCGACTACGCCGCCAATGAATGGAACAAGAAGCCGGCAGGCTTCGTCGGTTATGGCAGCGTCGGCGGCTCGCGTGCCGTCGAACAGCTTAGACTGTATGCCGTCGAATTGCAGATGGCGCCGATCAAGTCGGCCGTCCATATCGCCTGGGGCGATTTCCTCGCCGTCCGCCAGGGCGAGAAGAAGCTGGAAGACCTCGAGCATCTGAACCAGGCCGCCACCGCGCTGGTCAACGATGTTGCGTGGTGGGCCAAGGTGCTCAAGGCGGCGCGTCAGGCCGACGCCGTTGCCGAGGAAGTCAAGGCGGCCTGACCGCCAATTCGAATTATCCTCCCAAGGATCCGGGGGCGGCGTCTTGCGCCGCCCTTTTTCAATTATAGCGGCTCGAATTGAAAGCTGGCGCCGGATCGGACGACGCGGCCGACACCGGGCGAATCCAGATGCGCGCCGGCGACGAAACAATGATCGTCGGCTGCAAGCGCCAGCAACCGCAACCGGCTTTCGCGCGCCTGGTCCTGATCGGCGTCGAATTCCCATGTCACCTCAGGTCGATCGAACTGAAGCGATGGGACGTGAACGGTGTCGCCCCAGATCAAAATGCGTTCGCCGCCGGCAGAAACACGAAAGCAGCTGTGTCCCGCTTCATGGCCATGAGCGCCGACAATGTCGACATGTGTCCCGATACGGTCTCCGGCTTCGAAGGGTTCCGCCGTGCCGTGAAATCGTTCGAGCCGCGCTTCGGCGCGAAAAAAGCCGAGTTCTTCCCCGGGAACGAGCAAGCGCGCCAGACGCGGGAAAGCGTCGCGGCCGTCGGCAAGCACAAGACCATGGATGTGGTCGAGATGCGTGTGGGTGAAGCAGACGGTACGGACTCGTCCTGCATCGATGCCAGCTTCGTCCAGCGCCTCGGGAAGTCGGCCCATGGTGGGATGCCAGGCGTTCGAGGCGCCGGTATCGATCAAGATGATCCCGTTTCCATCGTCAATCGCGAAGGCATTGACGGAAAGCCTGAGTTGACCACCAACCAACGCGACTTGTTGCGGCAATTCATCGCCAAATGGCTTGTCGCCGCGTTGCCGAAGCCGTCCGATCGGCATGTCGACATAGCCATCGCGCAAGGAGGTGATGCGCAAGTCACCAAGATCGTAGGTCTGATAAAGGTCGCCCGAAGCTATGCGGTGCATTTTCCGATCCGTTCTGTGGACAATCGACAACCTGCGACGGGCAACCCGCGTCGCCCCGTCAATTCGATTTATGCTATTTGTGCAGGCGTCGCCTGCCTCGGCCGTATGATGCAGTCTGCGAGGCGGTTCGTCTCGTTCAACTCGTCGGCGTGGTGCTGGCCCCATTGGCAGAGCGCCAGCAGGATCGGCTCGAGGCTGAGGCCGAGGCGCGTCGCCGAATATTCGACGCGCGATGGCACTTCGGCGAAGATTTCACGGCTGACCAGGCCGTGCTCTTCCATTTCGCGCAGCTGCTGGATCAGCACTTTCTGGGTGATGCCCGGCATCAGCGTCTTGAGCGCCGACAGGCGCCGGGGACCATCGAAGAGATGGTAGAGGATGACCGCCTTCCAGCGACCGGCGATCACTTTCAGCGCCCGTTCCGCCGGCAGCATCGGCAGTCTTTTGATCGGCATTCTCTTGGAATCTGGCATGGTCACCTCCTGGTCAGCAGGGGACAAATGAGTGTGTAGTCGAGGCTCCGCAGATAGTGGCAAACCGCTGCCGATGCCAGTGCTATCGGAGTTTGCCATGAAAGCCATTCAACTCAGCCGCTTCGGCGGTCCCGAGGTGCTGGAGGTGGTCGATCTGCCGGCGCCGGTGCCGCAGTCCGGCGAGGTGCTGATCCGTGTCCACGCCGCCGGGATCAACTTCTTCGAAGTGCTGATGCGCGCGAACCGCTACGCGGTGACGCCGCAACTGCCGATGATCCCGGGCGTCGAGGCGGCGGGTGTCGTCGAGGCCGTCGGGCAAGGTGTGGATGCGCAATTGCTGGGTCGCCGCGTGGCCGCGCCTTTGTTCATGTCGCAGCGTCCCCACAGCGGCTATGCGGAGCAGGTGACGATGTCAGCCGATCTCGTCGTGCCGCTGCCGGATGCGCTGCCGTTCGAGGCTGCCACGGCGCTGATGGTGCAGGGGCTGACGGCCCTTCATCTGCTTCGGCAAAGCCCGCCCGATGACAAGGCGGTGCTGGTGCCGGCCGCATCGGGCGGTGTGGGAACGCTGCTTGTCCAACTGGCCAGGCTGAAGGGCGCACGCCAGGTGATCGCAGCCGCCGGCGGCAAGGCAAAGCTGGATTTCGTCTTGTCGCTCGGCGCCGATGCCGCAGTCGACTATACCAAGCCGGACTGGCCCGCTCGCGTCCGCGACCTCACCGGCGGGGAGGGCGCCAACATCATCTACGACACAGTCGGCGGTGCGCTGACCGCTGCCTTGCTTGAGGCCTTGGCGCCTGGCGGCGAACTGGTGTTTGCTGCGCTCGGGCGCTTTGGCCTCGCTGCCTCCGATCTGGAGCAGTTGATCGGCCGCAACCAGTCACTCAGGGGTTTCGCGCTGCTGCCGCTGCTGTCTGCCGATGTGCTGAAAGCCAGCCTGTCCGAACTGTTCCAAATGGCGGCAGGCGGCCAACTGCAGGTCACGATCGGCGGCAGATTCCGGCTCGACCAGGCCGGGGAAGCGCACCGGTTGCTGGATGAGCGCCGGTCGACCGGGAAGGTGGTACTGATACCCTGATATGGCGATAGCCGCGAACACGACGCCAATCGGGGTTGGACTGCTACATCGACGGGACTGCCATCTGGTCGCGCCCTGTGGCCTGATATATCCGGCTGCAATCCGTCACATGAGTGAAGCCGTGAAGACATCCAGCCTGACCGGCGCCGTTTCCCCGATGATCCCGGTGCTCGTTTGCGCGCTTGCGATCTTCCTGCTGTCCGGGATGGATGCGGCGATGAAGATCCTGGTCATCGCGGTCGGCGTCTACAACACCTTGCTGTGGCGCAGCATGGTCGCGACCGTGGTCGCGGGCGCGGCCTGGTTGGCGGGACCGCGCCTAACGCCAACCGTTCCGGTGCTGAGGCTGCATGCGCTGCGTGCCGCGATTGTCGGCATCGTCCTGATATCCTTCTTCTGGGGCTTGGCCAGGCTGCCGCTCGCGGAGGCGATCGGGCTCAGTTTCGTGGCGCCCTTGTTTGCCCTGTTTCTCGCCGCGCTGCTGCTGGGCGAACGGATCCGGCGCCAGGCTGTCTGGGCATCTTTGGCCGGCATTGCCGGTGTCGCCATCATCATGGCCGGCCAGTTCGGGAAGGCAGACTATTCGCAAGATGCCATGCTCGGCACGGCAGCGGTGCTCGTGTCGACGGTGTTCTACGGCTACAATCTGATCCTCGCCCGGCAACAGGCGCAGTTGGCCAAGCCCATCGAGATCATGCTGTTCCAGAACCTTTGCGTTGCCATCCTCCTCGGCCTCGCAGCACCCTGGCTTGCCGTCGCCCTACCGAGCAATCTTTGGCTTCCTTTGGCCGGGGTGACGGTGCTGTCGCTTGCCGGGCAGTTCCTGATGAGCTGGTCCTACGCCCGCGCCGAAGCGCAATATCTGATCCCGACGGAATACTCGGCCTTTATCTGGGCGGTCGCGCTCGGCTGGTTCTTCTTCGGCGAGGAGGCGACCTGGACCACCTTGACCGGAGCGTGCCTGATCGTCGCCGGCTGCCTGATCGTCGCGCGGGCCAATCCCAGGCTTGCCGAGCCCATCGAAGTGGCGGTTTGAGCGCCGACGTTCAGCGCCCGGCAGGTTCGCGAAATACCCCAGTCTCCACCTCGTGGATGAAGTGAGCGATGAGAGCCGCGCATTGGCGATGATGCGTTTCGAGAAGCATGTGTCCGCTCTCAAAGACATGGATTTCGACTGCGTCGAGGTCGCGGCTGTAGGCCATGATCTCGTCCAGCGCGAAGAAGGCGTCGTGCCGTCCCCACAGCACGAGGCATGCTGGCTGTTGGTCGCGGAGATAGGCCTGGATGGCCGGGAAGCGGGCGATGTGCGAGCCATAATCGGTGAAGAGTTCGAACTGAATGTCGGTGTTGCCGGGCCTCGCCAGACGCTCCGTATCGAGATACCAACCCTCGGGCGGAAACAACACCTTCAGACGCTCGGGGAGACCGCCGATATATTGGTTCCGGGTCCCCTCGAAATTCATCCAGTCCGGCAGTTTGGCGCGGTTTTCTTCAGTCGGTTCGGCGAAGAACGCCTTCGGCGCGTCCCATTCCGGTCCCAGCCCCTCGTCATGAGCGTTGCTGTCTTGCGCGATCAGGCCGAGGATGCGATCCGGCCGCCGTGTGGCGAGATGATAGCCGACGGGCGTGCCGAAGTCAGTGATGTAGAGGAAGAATCGCTGGAGGCCGAGGGCCTCGATGAAGGCTTCTATCGTGTTGGCCAGGTTCTCGAACGTGTAGTCATAAGCATCGATGGAAGGGGCGGACGAAAAGCCGAAACCGGGCAGATCCGGCGCCACCACATAGGCTGTCTCCGCCAGCGGTTCGATGACATTGCGATAGACGTGCGACGAAGTCGGATATCCGTGCAGCAGCAGGATTGCCGGTCTGCCGGGATCGCCGGCATGACGGTAGAAGATGTCGAGGCCGTCGACATTGATGGTTTCGTGGCGGGTCTTGTAACGATTGCTGCACATCCTCTCTCTCCCAGGGGTTCCGCGCCGATCTGGCGGTGTTGTGGCTTTGACACCACATATCCGTATGATAGTGGTTACATCATAACCGTATAATCCGGCTAATGAGGTTATGTTCCATGGGCGATGCACACACCGAATGGGTGCCGGATCACTTCATAGGCGGGCATCCCGCTTTGGACCTGTCGAACGCCGTGTTCGACCGGCGGGTGCCAGCAGCTGACAATGAACTGTTCAAGTCCGTCCGGGATGTTGCGAACTGGTTCAACGCCTCAGGGCTTGCCGACGATCGCCAGGCGCAGGCCGTCGCCGAGATAGCGGATGGGCGGTTCGTGGAACGGGTCCGCGAAGTGCGGGAGGCGTCATTTCAGGTCTTCGAGTCAATCGCCGCGGGCAAACCGTCCGCGGTCGAACCGCTAGATCATTTCACCGTTTCACGGAAACGGCGAGCTGCTCTAACTCTTTGTTTTGACGCAATCCCGGACGGAAAACCGCTTCACACTTTTCCTGGAATTGCTCTAGGCGTGTTATTCTCGCGCACGGCAAGCTCGCTTGCCACCGGCTCTATCGAGCTGGATCGCACCAGGCCGGAGCTTGCCCTTGCCCGGTGGCGGGACCCGGATGCCGTCACCGCCTTGCTGGCCATGCTGTCCATCGAAGCGTTCTTCACCCTGCCGCGCGAAAGGCTGCATTCCTGCCCTCGCTGTGGCTGGCTTTTCCTCGATACGTCGCGAGGCGGCAAGCGGCGCTGGTGCAGCATGCGCACCTGCGGTAACCGCGAGAAGGTCTCGCGCCACCGAGATCATGCCCATGCCTAGATCCGGGTTAGCGCACCACTTCGCCTTTGCTGCGGGCAGGCCGGATGCCGGCGCGTCACTCCGGAAGACCGGCCTTGCGAAAACCATCGACGAAATGCTCGAGCGTAGCGGCGTCGCGGAATGGCTCGGTCGTCGCCCAGTGATGGGTTGTGAAATGCGGGTTGCCGACGAGAAACAGCTCGGCCTCCGCGCGCGCCTCGTCCAGCCGGCCGAGTTGCGCCAGGCTTGCCGCCAGGAAACGGCGTGAGCTTGTGCGATAGGTCTCGTCACGGCGCAACGTCTCGATAGCGGCTTGATAGTCGCGCGCCGCATATTGCGCCTGGCCGAGCGTCAGATAGTACCAGCTCGCCGGAAACGGGTTCAGCCGGAACGCCTTGCGGATGTGCTCGAGACCCTCTTCGACCCGGCCGGCCAGGACCGCGATGTCGGACAATGCCGCCCAGGTGTCGGCCTCGTTCGGGTCGAGCTCGATCGCCTTGGCGAATTCGGCATCCGCCTCGGCGAAGCTGCGCTCATAGGCAAGCAGGTAGGCCAGGATCCAGCGACAGCCAGCATCGTTGGGATCGATCGCCACAGCCTTGCGCGCCAGCTCCAAGGCAACGCTGCGGGCAGCTTCGGTTGGTCCGCCCCAATGCACCTGTCCCATCCAGTGGTTCATGGCAAGCCAGCGATAGGGCTCGGCGTATCCGGGATCGAGCGACACCGCGCGCGTCAGCATCAGATGCGCTTCCTGCGCCATCTGCGGCGAGTCGTCGATCAGCTTGCGCGCCCGCACGCAGAGATCGTAAGCCTCGAGATTGCTGGGCCGGTTGCGCGGCGGCAGCGTGCGCAGACGGCCAAGCAATGCCTCCACGATCTTGGCCGTCACCTCGTCCTGAACGGCAAAGATGTCGTCCAGGCCGCGATCGAAGCGTTCCGCCCACAGATGATCGCCACTCACCGCGTCAACCAGCTGTGCATTGATGCGCACGCGCCCCGCGGCGCGTCTTGCGCTGCCTTCCAGCAGGTAGCGCACGCCAAGGTCCCCGGCGATCTCGCGCACGTCCATCGCTTTTCCCTTGTAGGCAAAGGTCGAGTTGCGGGCGATGACGAACAGGCCGGAGATCCTGGACAGGTCGGTGATCAGGTCTTCAGTCAACCCGTCCACGAAGGAATCCTGCTCGGGATCGTTGCTGAAATTGACGAAGGGCAGCACGGCTATCGATGGTTTGTCGGGCAGCGGCAAGGGTTTTCGCTTGGCCTCGCCGAGCTGCTCGACGGCCCCCGTGAAACGGTAGCCGACGCGCGGAACGGTGGATATCCATTCGCCGTTCTCGCCGACAGGACCAAGCAGCTTGCGCAACTGCGCGATCTGGACGGTGAGGTTGCCTTCCTCCACGGCCGTGCCCGGCCATGCAGCGTCCATCAACTCGGCCTTTCCCAAGATTTCACCGGGCCGCCCGACGAGTGCTGCAAGCAGGCTCAGCCCGCGATAGCCAACGGCAACGGGGACGTCGTTCCGAAGCAGCGTTCCCGCACCCGGATCAAGCACGAACGGACCAAAGGCAAAACGCGATCCCATAGGCGCATCTATAGAGCAATTCCAGGAAAAGTGTGAAGCGGTTTTCTGTTCGGAATTGCGTCAAAACAAAGGGTTAGAGTAGGTTACCGGTTCCGTGAACCGGTGAACTGCTCTAGCTCGTTTGGAAGTTTTGAGAACTATTTGGGAGGGCTTAATTACGGCGCCGTCCGTATCGCGCAGAATTCAACCTCATCGAGAGCCCTAGGCCCTCAAACCATATGGAGGTTGCCATGACCAATACACTTGCATCAGCCCAGCGTTGTGCAGCGCGACCGGGAACGCCCGTGCGGCCGGCATCGCGCCGGCTCCTGAAGACCCTGCGAAGCATCATAGCGAGCTGGCACGATCGGACCTGGCGCGAACGGATACGCTTTCGCTGGCAACTCAGGCAGATGTCGAAGGACAATCCGCATCTGATCGACGATATCGGCCTGACGATAGAGCAGGTCGAGGGAGAGATCGCCAAGTCCTTCTGGGAACGATAGAGCGAATGCCGCAATTGCTCGGGCGTCAGCGCACCGCCTCGCGATGGGCGCCTGCCAGGCGGGATGCGGCGGCCGTCGAGATCGCCACCTCGAAGCGCCAGCCCTGCGCGTCGACGCATTCGCCAGTCGCCGGCATGATGCATGTGCGCCAGCACATAGCCGGCGACGGAGCCCGGTGGGAGAATGCCGGCCGTTGTGGCGGTGCGAAACGGTAGTACTCGTCATGACCAGCACCATCGGAACGCCTTTAATCTCGACAGGACATCCAGCGCGTCGCACCCCTGAAGCGTGTCCCGTACGAACGGGTTCAGGCGTTTTAGATCCTCGTTTTTATGCATGTCGTTCTCCCAAACCGAGGTCGCTTTGGGCGACATGCATCAGAGGGCATCCATATGTACGCCATTGGCAATCTGAGGGCAGCCGGGCAGGCCGAATTGCTCGGCCCACAGACATAGTGAACCTGCTGCTGCGTTGAGCGCCGCGCCGCGTTCTGTCAGCGAATAGACTACCTTCGCTGGAACCACGGAAAAGACTTTACGGTCGACAAGGCCGTCGGCCTCCAGTTCTCGCAATTGTTGCGCCAGCATCTTTTCACTGATGCCAGAAAGCGCCTGTTTCAATCGACCAAATCTGCGCGACGCCGTTCCGAGCTCGCAAAGGATATCTACTTTCCACTTTCCTTCGACCATCCTGACGGCCGCTGCAAAGCCATTGTCCGCGGAATTGTTCATCGCGCGTTCCTTACCTTCTGGTGACCACTTACGCCCGGGTGCGTATCGCGCGCCGCTCGTTTTGACATACCTCTCAAGACGATCACAGCAAAACGCGGTCTGACGCCGCCAATTGATATGGAGTGTGGAATGAAGCTTTCAATCACGGTCATTGGAACGGGCCGTATGGGCTCGGCGCTCGCCGGCAGCCTGCTTCAGTCGGGATATCCGACGACTGTCTGGAACAGAACCAGACAGAAGACCGATCCACTCGCCAGGCTGGGCGCAATCGCCGCGTCCTCCGTGGAGGAAGCCGTGAACGCAGGCGAGATCATCATTGTGAATGTCAGCGACTATAAGGCGACAAAAGCGCTTCTCCACAGTGACGCCATCGCCTCAGCCATTCGCGGCAAGCTGATCGTGGAGTTGACTTCGGGGACGCCGAGTGGCGCACGGGAAGCCGCTGAATGGTGTACGAAGCACGGCGCAAACTACCTTGATGGCGCGATCATGGCGACGCCGGATTATATCGGCACGGACGCCGGGACCATCCTGCTTGCCGGGCCAAGGGAGGCTTTCGACACGAACCGCGATGTGTTTCGCGCCTTGGGTGGCAATGTCCAGCATGTTGGCGAAGAACCAGGGCGTGCGAACGCGCTCGATAGCGCACTACTGGCTATCATGTGGGGCGCTCTGTTCGGGACGCTCCATGCGATCGCCGTGTCGCAGGCCGAAGAGATCGAACTGGGTGAACTGGCGCGGCAGTGGTCCGCGACGGCGCCGGTCATTGACGGCCTGGTGACCGACCTCATCAAGCGGACGAGCGCTGGCCGATTTGCCAGCGATAACGAAACGCTCTCGTCGATCTCGGCGCACCACGGCGCAATGCAGCATCTGTTGGAGTTGATGCAGTTCCGCGGAATCGACCGTTCAATAGTCGATGGTTATGATGCGATATTCAAACGGGCCATAGCGGCGGGCCACTTGCACGATGATTTCGCCGCGCTCTCGCATTTTCTGGCGACAGGGAAGTAGCATGCCTTTGACGCATCTCATTGATAAGTATTGTGCATCGTGGTCCACCGAAAACGCCGAGAAGCGGCGGGCGTCGCTGCTATCGGTCTTGAGCGATGGCGCGACGTATACAGATCCAACCGTTCACGCTGTTGGTGCCAAAGAACTGCTAGCCCACATTGCAGGAATTCAGAGCAAGCATCCTGGTGCCTGCATTCTGCGGACCAGCAACGTGGATGTTCATCACGGCGTCGCGCGCTTCGCGTGGAAGTTTGTGATGCCTGACGGTTCGTCTTTACCCGAGGGCCTGGACATCGCTTTTCTAGATGAGGAGCAGAAACGGATAACGCGCATCATTGGCTTCTTCGGTTTGTTGAAACCAGTTCGACCTCTGGCAGAGGGCGGCGTCAGCTAACCGGTCAAAAGCTGACATTCGAACATGTCAGCGCACCGCCTCGCGGTGGGCGCCGGGCAGGCGGGTGGCGATCAGCTTGTCGATGCGGCGGCCGTCGAGATCGACCACCTCGAAGCGCCAGCCCTGCGCGTCGACGCATTCGCCAGTCGCCGGCAGATGGTGCATGTGCGACAGCACATAACCGGCGACGGTTTCGTAATCGCGGTTTTCCGGCAGGTCGATGCCGAGAATGTCGGCCATCTCGTCGGCCTGCATGTAGCCGGCGAGCAGCCACGAGCCGTCCTCGCGCTTGACCGCGTTCTCCTCGTCGCCGGCGTCTGTGTCCGCGCGGAACACGCCGGTGATGGCTTCCAGAATGTCGGCCGGGGTGACGATGCCTTCGAAATGGCCGTATTCGTCATGCACCAGCGCCATCGGCACGTCGGATTCCTTCAGCTTCTGTAGCACATCCAGCGCGTCGGCCTGGTCGTAGACGATGGGGGCTGCGCGAACATGCCTGCGCGGGTCGAGCACGCGGCCGGCAAGCAACGCCGCCAGCACGTCACGCGTCTGGACGACGCCGATCATGACATCGACGCCGCCGTCACCTGCCGGCAGGCGCGAATGCTGGGTTTCCATGAGCAGCTTGCGGATGGCCGCCTCGTCGGATTGCAGATTGATCCAGTCGACCTCGGTGCGCGGCGTCATCACCGCGCGCACGGCGCGGTCGCCAAGCCGCATGACGCCGGCGATCATGCGCCGCTCGTCGGATTCGATCGTGCCGTGATGCTCGGCCTCGGCGACCAGCATCTTGATCTCCTCATCGGTGACTTTCTCCTCGCTTTCGCCGCGCTGGCCGAGCAGCCACAATATGGTGCGGCCGGAGAAGTCGAGCAGGAAGACCAGCGGCGCCGAGATGGTGGCGAGGATGGTCATTGCCGGAGCGACCCTGGCGGCGACCCGCTCTGGGTCGCGCAAGGCAATCTGCTTGGGCACCAGCTCGCCGACGATCAGCGAGAAATAGGTGATGATGGCGACGACGATGCCGACGCCGAGCGGATCGGCGACGGTCTCGCGGATGCCGGTCGAGGCCAGGAACTGCGCCAGCCGTTCGCCGAGCGTGGCGCCGGAAAAGGCGCCGGAGAGGACGCCGACCAGGGTGATGCCGATCTGCACCGAGGAGAGGAACTTGCCGGGATTCGAGCCAAGCTCGAGCGCGCGGCCGGCGCCATTGATGCCGCGGTCGATCATCGCTTTCAGGCGGGCCGGTCGCGACGAGACGATGGCAAGTTCGGACATCGACAGAAGGCCGTTCACACAGATGAGGACGACCACGATAGCGATTTCTACGTATAACATGAGCGGTCAATAGCATTGCGGCGCGGTCTTCGAAAATAGTCTGACGTGATTTTTGAGAAATGACCGGCATTTCGGTCACGCGGCATCCCAGGGCGGCGTCGAAAAATGTTCGACGAGGGCGTCGACGACAACCCGTACCTTTGGCGTGAGCGCGCGCGTTACCGGCCAGACGGCATGCACGACGATGTTCTCGACCAGGCAGTCCGACAGCACCATTTCGAGATCGCCGCTTTTGAGGCTGTCGGCGGCCAGCCATGTCGGCAGGAAGGCGATGCCGCAGCCGGCGAGCGCTGCATCCAGCATCGGTTCGCCATGGCCGAGAACGAGTCGCGCCTTGGGCATGAAGGTTGCGAGATGGCCGTCGGAATGCCTGATCACCCAGGGACGGACGATGCCCTCGCGACCGTAGCCAATGACGCTGTGATCGGCGAGATCCTCGACCGATTGCGGCCGGCCATGCCTGTCGAGATAGTCGGGAGCCGCGCATATGGCCGAGCGCTGGGCGTAGAGGCGCCTGGCCGCAAGCGACAGGCTGTCGTCGAGTTCGCCCATGCGGATCGCCAGGTCGATGCCCTCCTCGATCAGGTCGACGCGGCGGTCATTGAAGGAGACTTCCACCGTCAGGTCCGGAAATTCCCTCGAAATCTCGAACAGCACGGGGGCGACGCAGCGTCGGCCGAAGGCCAGCGGCACGTCGATCCGAAGCCGGCCAGACGGGACCTGCCGGCGCGAGGCAAGCAGCGACTGTGCGGCTTCGATCTCGGCAAGGGCCCGGACGCAAGCTTCATAATAGCTGACGCCTTCGCTGGTCGGGCTGAGGCTGCGGGTGGTGCGGTTCAGCAAGCGAACGCCGAGTCTCTGCTCCAGCTGCGCGATCGATTTGCCGATCGCCGACTTCGTCACATGCAGCCGCTCGCCGGCGCTGGTGAAGCTGCCGGCCTCCACCGCCTGAACGAACGCGACGATGCCTTGCAGGTCGGCCGTTTCCATGGCGATTTCCTATTGTCGACTTTTAGTCCGCAATCAGTGTCAAATTATACCGCACGAAAGCACTATTTTCCATAGTCGAAAGGCATAAATGTCTCGCCTGCATCAACGCACGGAGCGCGACGCGACATGAGCACCCCAATCAACAGATCCTGGCAGATGAGCGGTTTTGGCCTGTCGAGGCTAAGCCAGGTGGAAGGCAAGGTACCCGAGCCAGGGCCGCACGATTTGCTGGTGCGGACCAAGGCCGTGTCACTCAACTACAAGGACAAGATGATCGTAGACGGCGTGCTGATCCCCGATCTTGCCTTTCCCTTCGTGCCGACATCCGACGCGGTGGGTGAAGTGGTGGCCGTCGGCAGTGCGGTCAGCCGCTTTCATGTCGGCCAGCGCGTGCTCGGCCAGGTGATCGCCGATTGGCCGGATGGCGACGCACCGCCAGTGCTGCATAAGCACACGCTGGGGTCGTCGCTGTCGGGCATGCTTTCCGATCATGTCATCTTCGGCGAGGACGCCGCGGTGCTGGCGCCGCCATCGCTCGGCGACATCGAGGCCGCGACATTGCCGATCGCGGCGCTGACGGCCTGGTTCGCCATGGCCGAAGCGACCAGACCGGTGCCGGGCCAGACCATTCTGATCCAGGGCACCGGCGGCGTGTCGCTGTTTGCGCTGCAGTTCGCCACCGCGTTCGGCCTGCGCGCCATCGTCACCTCAAGCAGCGACGAAAAGCTTGAGCGGGCAAGAAAGCTCGGCGCCTGGCAAGGGATCAACTACCGCACGCAACCGGCCTGGGACGAGGCCGCGCGTGAGCTGACGAATGGGCTGGGCGTCAACCACGTGCTGGAAATGGTCGGCGGCGACAATGCACGGCGATCGCTGAACGCGCTGGCCGCCGACGGCCGGCTGTCGATCATCGGCCTGCTGGGCGCGATGGAGCTCAGCTTCCCTATCGTGCCCTTCATGCGCAACCGCATCACCGTGCAGGGCCTGTCGGTCGGCCATCGCCGCGCCTTCGAACGTATGAATCAGGCGATCGAGGCGCTGGCGATCAAGCCGGTCATCGACAAGGTCTTTGGCTTCGACGAGGTGCCACAGGCCTTGCAGCATCTGGAGAAAGGGCCGTTCGGCAAGATCGTGATCACCACGAACTGACTTTTGCGATGGGTCATGGCAGCTGCTTCAACATGCCGACAATCGCCTCGCCGTCCGTGAAATAGGGATCGCCGCCGCCATTGCGGCCCGTACTGGTGGCGCCGACGCCCGATATGTCGCTGGTCGAGATCAGCGTGCCGGCGGTGGCCAGGTCGCGCATCAGGAAATCGCGCTCGGCGTCGATGTCGGGGCCGATATGGTGGGTGACGGCGCCGGTGTCGTGGCTGAGGCCGACGCCGCGATCGAAGCTGGCCGAGCCCAGCCACAGCGGCCGGCCATCGTCGCCGCTTGCCTCGGTCTGCCAGAAGCGCACATGATGCCGGCGGTCGGCGCTGAGGCCCTCCGGCTTTTCGAAGGCGAGATCCTGGGCGCGGCCATCGAACAGCAGCCTGCTGACCGGCGCATCGGGGTAGGGGTGGTCGAACAGCACGCTTTCACCGATCTCGATCGCGGTCTTCAGGGTCACGGCGTCGGCGGTGTCCCAGCCGGCGACGGCGAAGGCGTGGATTACTTCCTTTCGCGTACCGACAAGACCGACATTGATGGGATCGCCCGGAATGCCTTGCGGCGTGTGCGTCACCATCTCGAAGCTGTGCTTGCGAAAGCCGCGATCGTGAAACGTCCAGAATTCCGGTGCGGCGAAATAGGCGAGCGCCAGATAGGCGGCCAGCAAGGTCGCCACCCAGATTGCAACGCGTCGCCGAAAACTTCGCTGGCTCATGAACGCCGCCCGATCCGTGCGGTATCTTTTGCCCGAGGGACCCTGGAAATCAATGGCCAGCAGCGCGCCGCCGCTCTATCGTGGGCCATCGTTTCTTCGCGGGGGCAGCAATGGAGCGGAAGCTGGCAGGCCGCAAGCCAATGGCGTTGACCGCCGAGCTTGTCGCGCAAGTTGAGCGTGTCGAGCCTGATCCCGGGCCAGAGCCCGGAACCAGCGAGCACACCGATGCGGAGTTCGATGGCCTGGTCGAAAAGCTGCTTTCGCAGCATCGTCCCGACACGCTTTGGGTCTTTGCCTACGGGTCGTTGATCTGGAACCCCGAATTCGCCCATGTCGAGCAGCGCCCGGCCACGGCGCCGGGATGGCACCGCTCGTTTTGCCTGAAGCTGACCCGCTGGCGCGGAACCCGTGATTTGCCGGCCCTGATGCTGGCGCTCGATCGAGGCGGCAGTTGCAACGGCATCGTCTATCGGCTGCCCGCGGAAGACCATTTCGGGCAACTCGGCCAGTTGATGCGCCGCGAGATCGATGCCAACCCGCCAACCAACGTGCCATGCTGGATCAAGGTCAAGACCAAGGACGGGCCGCTGCATGCCTTGGCCTTCGTCGCGGCGCCGGATGGCAGGGCCTATGCCGGCCGGTTGCCATTGGAGCAGGTTGCCGACACTCTGGCACGGGCTGCCGGTCATTGGGGCTCTTCGGCGCAGTATTTGTTCAGGACCGTGAGCAAGCTTGAAGAGAGCGGCATCCGCGACCGGAATCTCTGGCGCATCCAGGACTTGGTTGCACGGCAAATCGCCGCTTCAACCGGTGGCGCCGACTAGGCTGATCTCTTTCTAACGGCAGGCGCGATAACCGTTCTTGCGGTTCTTGATGTCGAAATGGAAATGGTTGCGGTGGTCGTAATTGTAGCCGGGGCCGAGCACGGTGGTGAAATACTGGCAGCCGTCGGCGCGTACATTGTTGAGGAAGCCCCGGGTGCGGAAGGCGAACAGGCCGGGCTTGCGCACGTCGATGTCGTCGCCATTGTTGAGTTCGATGCTCATGACGTCGAGCGCATTGCCCTTGCCGTGCTCGGACAGGACACCTTCGCCGGCAATCCTGCGGCAGGAATAGCTGGAGCCCTGGTGGATGGTCTTGACGCCGGAGAAATAACGCCAGCGGGCGGAGGGGACGAGCTCGTTCTTCGTCCAGCCGGCAAAGGTGGCGGCCATGTCGCAGGTCAGGGTCGCGGCGGGTTTCATCTGGATGTTGCCGATGGCCGAAACCTTGACCGGATAATCGATGCCGCACTGGCCTTCATGGATCGGCGCCAGGTCGGTGTAGGCGACATCGAGGCGCTTCAATTGCTGCCGGCAGTCGGTTTCGCTGGCCGGCATCTGCTCGACGGGCGACATCGGCTCGTCCATGCGCGGATAAGCGGCCTGCGTCATGTATGGATTGGAAGGAACAAGCTTCTGCATGCCGGCATATTGCGGCACGGCAGCCGTCTGCGCGCCGACGTCGACGGCCGGCTGCAGCGACAGCACACTGCCGGTGTTGCAGGCGGAAAGCGCCGCCAGCGCCAGGCCGGCGGTCAGCCTTGCTGCATATTTTGACTGGCGCGCGGCGGCGAAAAACACGGCCCGAAATTTACCGGCCATTGGCGGAATCCCGTTGATGGATATCCGGCATTTTAACGATCAAGGGTAAAGGAAAACTCAGCGCCCGCGTTCATGCCTGCGGCCGAATTGCGGCACGCGGCTGGATCAGCCATGTTCACTGGCAAAACGTCCCGCCATGCCATCTCGGTTCGAGATCGAGATGGAAATGCAGGGAATGATCCGGATCGGCGCCCGGACCGAGCACCGTCTTGAAGGGTCCGCAGGCCGCCTTGCGCACGGCGTTGAGGAATTTAGCGTCTTTTTCCGGCGGTGCCGGGCCGACCTCGATCTTCTTGCCGTCCGACAGCGTGAAGCTGGCGATGTCGAGTGCGTTGCCGAACGCGTGTTCCGACAGTTTTCGTGTGCCGTTGCGTGGCCGGCAGACGAAGGCCGACGCCTGGCCGATCGATTTCAGGTCGGCGCCGAATTCAGCTTTCGCCGCCGGCTGGATCACATCGGCCGCAAAACGTGCCGCCGCCTCGGCCATCTTGCAGTTGAGCTCGGCGCCGGGGCCGATGGCTACGGACTTTCCAAGGGTCTTCAGCACGATGGGGTAGGGGATCGAACAGCCGATTTCAGGCTGGCTTTCCGCCTTGTGTTCTTCGAACTCGACGCCGAGCGTCTTCAGCCGTTCGCGGCATGCGACTTCCTCGGCTGGCATTTTTTCATCGGGCAAGTCGGCCGAGCGCGGGTCTGGCAGCATCTTCTCGTCGTCTGCATCGGCCGGCTTTTGCGACGGCTGCGGGCCAATGTTGGGCGGCTGAGCCTCGGGCTCCGCGATGTCGGGTTTTGGTGTCGGCGTTGGCGCGACCGCGGGCGGCTCCGGTTCGCTTTCCGTATCGGCTGAGGGTTCGGGAGCCGGCGGCTCGGGGAGTGCCTGCTTTTCCTGACGGGATTTTTCTTCATTGGAACGGTCGGGCGCGCCGGCGGTTTTCGCAGCGTCCGCCGGGCGTGGTTCCGGCACCGGAATGGCGGGTCCGGATCCCGAAATGCCGGGTCTGGGCATCGGAACATCGGCAGGCAAGGGCAGCGGCGGCAGCGTTTTCTGCTGTGCCTGCTTCGGCGTCACCGACCGGTGTCTTCGTGGTTTCAGGCGCTTTCCGCCTCGCGGTTTAAGGGGCTGTTCGGCTCTTGGTGTCAACGGCTGCTCTATCCTCGGTGTCAACGGCTCGTGATGCCGATGGCGATGTCTCGCCTCGGCCGGCATCACCAGCAAGACCGTGATGGTCATGACGAACGCGATCCTGCATATTCGGGAAAAGACAATCGACCCCATCGCCGTCAACGGCGCCGACGCGAGGAAAGTTGCCTTGGCCCCATCACGAACGGTAACCGCGTCGTTACGCACCGATCGCTTCCAGCCCTTCCTCCAGCCAGTCGGCGAGCAGCGGCATGCCGAGCAGGTATTTCGCGGTGCGCTTGTTGGCGCGTTCGCGCGCTGCCGCCAGCGCGTCCGCCCATTCTGTGGCGTCGTAGTCGCCGCGACCGACCCAGGCCAGCGCGATCAGCTCGGCTGCTTCATCGACATTGAGGTCGTTTATCAGCTCGCGCAGCTCTTCCTCGGTCAGATTCTCCGAGCTTTCCTCGGCAAGGCCGTCATGGTGATGGTTGACATGGGACTCGCCGTCGAGTTCGACCTCGTGCTCGGCGCCATCGGCATAGTCTTCATTGACGGCCGCACTCAGCGCCTTGGCCTTGAGGATGAACAGGCGCACCGTGTCGGGGCCGATCGAAAGCTCCCAGTCCTTTTCAAGCCGCCGCTGCAAGGGCCGTCTCCCTCAGGTCGTTTGCCGGATGATAGCGGATTCGCAGCATCCGTCACCTGATGTTCTCCCGCACGTAATTTTCCGGGATGAAACGCAAGCCGACCGGCGTTAGTGTTGCATTCTCACCCCTCCAGGAGGTTTCGATGCATAAAAGAGTGCTGATCCAGGCGGCGACTGCCCTTGTCGCGCTGCAGTTCCTTGCCGTTCCGGTGTTCGCCGCCGGCGGTGACAGTGGCGGCAGCGATCAGACCGTCACCCAATGCAAGAAGGGCGAAGTCTGGGACAAGAAGAAGAAAAAGTGCGTCGCACCCCAGGAGGGCATGCTCGACGACGACAGCATCTATGATGCTGGCCATGCGTTGGCGATGGCCGGGCGCTATGACGAGGCGATCGCCGTGCTCAGCCTTGCCGCCAACAAGCAGGATCCGCGCATCCTCAACTATCTCGGCTATTCGCACCGCCATTCCGGCCGCGTCACCGTTGGCCTCGGCTATTACGAGGAAGCGCTGCGCATCGATCCGAACTACACGCTGGTGCGTGAATATCTCGGCGAAGCGCATCTGCAGATCGGCGATCTGGCCGGCGCCCAGCAACAGCTGATGGAAATCGAGAAGCGGACCGGCAAGGGTTCGCGCGAATACGGCATGCTGGCCGAGCAGATCGACCATTTTATGCGAAGCTGAAAAGATTCCAGGGCTCTTTTAAGCGGCCGCGAGCGATCGCGGCCGCTTTTTTGTTGCCCCAGTCTCATTCACCGCCCCCGGCTGATGAATGCGGGGATGATTTTTACAAAACCGATTTTTGGGCGTGAAAAACCCGCGAAGATTGCTATATTCAGGGAAATTGCGGTGAAACGGTTCCGTTAGCCCGAGGCTGCCGGACCCGTTTTCTTTTTGTACCATCGACAAGGCTTTCCCCGAAACGCGGGGGCGGCAGCAGGAAAGGCAGGCATCATGAACAAGGTCCCGATGACAGGCGAGGGGTTCGCGTCATTGAAGGAAGAACTGCGGTGGCGCCAGCAGGAAGAGCGGCCGCGCATCATCGAGGCGATCTCCGAAGCGCGCTCGCATGGCGACCTGTCCGAAAATGCCGAATATCATGCCGCCAAAGAGGCGCAGAGCCTCAACGAGGGCCGCGTCAACGAGCTTGAAGATTATATCGCGCGCGCCGAGGTGATCGACGTCAGCAAGCTCAGCGGCGACAAGATCAAGTTCGGCGCCACCGTGGTGCTGGTCGACGAGGACACCGAGGAAAAGAAGACCTACCGGATCGTCGGCGACCAGGAGGCGGACGTGAAGTCCGGCCGCATCTCGATCTCCTCGCCGATCGCGCGTGCGCTCATCGGCAAGGAAGTCGGCGACGCCATCGAAGTCAATGCGCCCGGCGGTGCCAGGGGGTATGAGATCGTCCAGGTGCAGTTCATCTAGGGAATTCGAGGGGGGAGCGGCTGCGACTTTTAAGCTGAGGTTTGCGCCGCCCCTCATTGCCCTGCCGGGCATTTCTCCCCGTATAGTGACGGGGAGAAAGATGCTCTCATCGACGATTTCGCCAATTTTCAACGTAGCAGAATAGACGCTGGCCTTGCGTTCAGATCCCTTCTCCCCGTCGTTATACGGGGAGAAGGTGCCGGCAGGCGGATGAGGGCAGCGCCAGCCTTTCCGATTGACTTCAGTTCTTGCCAGCGTTGGCCTTGCCAAGGACCTGGAGTCCCGCCAGCCTTTCTGCCTCCGCCACCACCTCCGCCGGCATCACACGCTTCCCGGGCGGGGCCAAGAGCGTCGACGCATATTGCCCGCGAGGCCCCGTCAACCCTGGCTCGGTCGCCAGGAACACCGCAACCGTTGGCAGGCCGAAGGCGCTGGCGAGATGGGTCAGCCCGGTGTCGGCGCCGATGACCAGTTCCGAGCGGCCGATGAACGCAGCGATGTCGGCCAGCGGTGACTTTGGCACCACAACTGTTAACGGCACTGCCTTGGCAATGGCTTCGGCCATGGCCTTCTCGCGCTCGTTCGACCATGTGGTGACCGGCGTCATCCCACGTTCAGCCAGCAGGCGGGCGGTTTCAATCCAGTCTTCGGCCGGCCATTTCTTGTCTTCGCGGCTGGTGCCGTGCAGCAGGAAGGCGGTTTTTCCAGAAAGGCCCGCCAGAGTGCCGGCGGGCGGCACGATGCCGGAGTCCAGGGTCGAAAGATCGGGCTGATAGCCGAGCGCCAGCCCGAACAGCCGCCGTGTCCGTTCGATGGCGTGCAGGTCGCGCGGCACGGGATAGGTGGCATCGTAGAACAGCGTCGCAGAAGGTTCGCGCGCGCTCGAACGGTCGAAGCCGGCAATGGGGGAGCCCACCTGTCTTGCCACCAGAGCCGATTTCAGGAGGCCTTGCGCATCGATGACGAGGTCGTACCGGCAATCGCGCAAGGTCCGGCGCAGGGCGGCCGCCTCGCGCCAGGTGGCGCCGTCGAGCAGCGCCTTGCGCCAGCGCCGGATCGCCACCGTATGAATCCGGTCGATCGCCGGGTGAAGCGCGACGATGCCGGCAAATGCCTCTTCGACGCACCAGTCGAAGGTCAGGTCCGGGCGGTTGCGACGGGCATCCTCGACGGCCGGAAAGGTGTGAATGACATCGCCCATCGATGACGTCTTGACGATCAGCACCTTCATGCCGCTGCCGGGATGTCCAGCAGCCGCTCCGCCGCTGCCGCGACTTGGCCGACTTCCAACGTCTTCAGGCAGTTGAGGTGGCCGAGCGGGCAGACCTTCTGGTGGCAGGGCGAGCACGACAGGCTAAGCCAGACCAGTTCCCGGTGCTCGGCCAGCGGTGGCGTGTTCTCGGGCGAGGTCGAGCCGTAGACGGCGACGATCGGCGTACCGACGGCGGCCGCGACATGCATCAGCCCGCTGTCGTTGGACACGGCCAGCCTTGCGGCGGATATCAGGTCGATGGCGTCCTCCAGCCGCGTCTGTCCGGCGAGATCGACGACGCCGGGCGCCAGGGCCGCGATCTCCGCCGTCACGTCGCGGTCGTTCTTCGAGCCGAACAGAGCGACCTTCAAGCCTTTGCCCATGAAATCGCGGGCAAGCCCGGCATAGCTTTCGCTGGGCCAGCGCTTGGCCGGGCCGAATTCGGCGCCGGGCATCAGGGCCACGAATTTCTGCGGCGCTAGGCCGAACCGGCCGAGCAGGTCGACCTGGTTTTTCGTGTCCACGCTAAGCCGTGGCGCCCGGAAACCACCGCCCTGGGCAAGGCCGAAATAGGCCTGCGCGGTGCGTCGTTTGATGCTGTCGGGCAATGGCACGATGTCGGTCAACAGGCCATAGCGCATCTCGCGCAGGTTGCCGACCCGGCGCGGAATGCGGGCAAAGAACGGGATCAGCGCCGACTTCCAGCTGCCCGGCAGGACATAGGCGATGTCGTAGCGGCCGCGCAGCAGGCGGCCGAAGCGTCGCCGATGGGTGAATTCGAGCGCACCGGGTTTGAGCGGAAAGTCGATCTGCTGGCGGATTTCGGGCATGCGGTTGACCAGCGGCGCTGCCCAGGTCGGCGCCAGCACATCGATGGCGGCGTTGGGATGCAACTCCTTCAGCGCCGAAAACAGGCACTGCGCCATCACCATGTCGCCCACCCAGCGTGGGCCGATCACGAGGATCGTTGGGCTTTCAGCCATTCGACATAGTCTCTGACACCGGTTTCCACTGTCCGGAATTGGCCATTGTAACCGGCCGCGCGCAAACGGGACATATCAGCTTGCGTAAAGCTCTGGTAGCTGCCCTTGAGATGGTCGGGGAAGGTGATGAACTCGATCTCGCCCTTGCCCAGCGTGTCGATCACTGTTTCGGCTATGGCGCGGAAGGGCTGGGCACGGCCGGTGCCGCAATTGAAGATGCCGCTTGAGCCCTGTTTCCACAGCCACAGATTGACGTCGGCGACGTCGCCGACATGGATGAAGTCGCGGCTTTGTTCGCCGGGCCCGAACCCGTCATGGGCGCCGAACAGTTTCGGGTTCTCGCCGCGTTCGACCTGGTTGAACAGATGGAAGGCGACGGAGGCCATGGCGCCCTTGTGCGCTTCGCGCGGGCCATAGACGTTGAAGTAACGCAAGCCCACGACCTGTGAATGGTCGGTATCGAAGGCGGTGCGCCCGGCGAACACGGTTCGCCTGACGAAGTCGTCGAACAGCTTCTTGGAATAGGCGTAGACGTTGAGCGGCCGCTCGAGCGCCGGATCCTCGCGAAACTCCGAGCCGGCGCCATAGACGGAAGCCGAGGAGGCGTAGAGGAAGGGCACGCGCAGCGCCTGGCTTGCGTGCAGCAGCCGTTTCGAGAAGGCGTAGTTCACCTCCATCATGAACTTGCCGTTCCACTCGGTGGTGGTCGAGCAGGCGCCCTGGTGGAAGACGGCCTCGATGCGGCCGAGCGAGCCTGCCTCCATGCGGGGCAGAAAGTCGTCCTTGTCGAGATAGTCGGCGATCTTGAGATCGGCAAGATTGGCGATCTTGTGACCGTCGGTAAGGTCGTCGACGACGAGGATGTCGTCATGCCCTTCGGCATTCAGCGCGGCGACGATGTTGGAGCCGATCATACCGGCGCCGCCCGTGACGATGATCATGAAGGGCCTCTGGTTGCTTGCGATTCCGACCCTTATAGGGGAGGCTAGGCGGGCTGTCGATAAAGCCAGGCATGTGCCTGTCCTGCCATTTTTATGCGCTTGTCTGTTTTGTCTGTTTTGTCTATTATGGACAAAACGGGACATCCCATGAAAAACTATCCATCGACCGATCTGAAACAGAATCTTGGAGATGTGCTTGCAGCTGCCAGCCAGCAGCCGGTTTCCATCACTCGCCACAACAAGCCGAGATACGTCCTGATGAGCATCGAGGCCTACGAAGCGCGCTTCGGCAACGACAGCCGCCGCGTCTACGCTGCGGAGGATGCCCCGACCGAACATGTCGAGATGCTTGAGGAGTACGCCGCGGAATTGGACCGTGATTAAACCCGCCGCTGCGGACGTCTGGCGATATCCATATCTTTGGCATCGCCAACACGGAGACGGGGAGACCGAAGGCCGGAAGTCACGGCCTGTAGCCTTTGTGGCTGTCCTTCCTGGGAAAGCCGGCGGTACGAACCTCTTCATCCTTGCAATCACTTCCACGCAGCCGGGCCGTGATCGCGTTGCCGTCAGCATCCCGGAAATTGAACGCCACCGTGCGGGCCTCGACCCTATGCCCCTTTGGGTCATGGTCGACGAGTACAATCATGATATCCTGGAAGCGTCAGCCTATTTCGAGCCGGGTGCGCGAATCGGCGCGTTCAGCCCGTCATTTCACAAGAAAATTATGTTCGCTTTTACTGCGGTTGTCCGCACGGGTCAGTCCAAAGCCATCCCGCGCGCGGACTGAATCGACAGAACAGAGCACGATCGTGAGGGACCAAAAATGCCATCGACCGAACTGCTCATCGCGTTTTTCGCCACCACGGCGATCTTCGCCTACATTCCAGGCCCGGCCATGCTCTATGCCGCCGCGCAGACGATGGCGCGCGGCCGCTGGTCCGGCCTGACGGCGGCACTTGGCATCCATCTGGGCGGCTACGTGCATGTTTTCGCCGCGGCTGCCGGGCTGTCGGTGCTGTTTCATGCCGTGCCGACCCTCTACCTGGCGGTCAAGCTGGTCGGCGCGCTCTATCTGATCTGGCTTGGCGTCTCGCTGTTTCGCAAGCGCGCAGACGGCGATGCGTCGCTGCCTGCCATCGAGCGCAAATCGGCACGGCGCGCCTTTTTCGAGAGCATCACCGTCGAGGTGCTCAATCCGAAGACAGCGATCTTCTTCATGGCGTTCCTGCCGCAATTCATCGACGCCTCGGCGGCGTTTCCGGTCTGGCTGCAGTTCGTCGTGCTCGGCACGATCGTTAATCTGATGTTCTCCTCGGCCGATATCGTCTGCGTGTTCCTGGCGGGCGCCGTGATCGGCCGTTTGCGGCGTTCGAGCCGGGCACAGCGGCTGATGCAACGGGCGGGAGGGGCCGTGCTGGTCGGGCTGGGCGTCCATGTCGCCCTGCAGAAGAGCTGACCGCCCGAGCCTGCCGGGATCATGCCTGCCGTTGCGCTGCGTGAATTTGCGGTATATCGGCTTTCGCCATGAGCGATCCGACCAGTCGATTGATGAGCACTTATGAGATTGAAATCGGCCTTTTCCCTGTGTTGCCAGTGACATGATCAAGCACAATCCGCCTTCTCCCGAACCGTTGCACCGCGCCATTGCGCGGTTCGGCCAGGCCACCGTGCTGGTGGTCGGCGACTTCATCCTCGATCGTTTCGTCAACGGCGTCATCGAGCGGATCTCGCCGGAAGCGCCGATCCCGGTGCTGCACGGGCGCGGCGAGACCTCGACCATGGGCGGTGCCGGCAATGTCGTGGCCAACATCGTTTCGCTTGGTGCTGCCGCTGTTCCCGTCTCGGTCATCGGCACCGATGTGGCAGGCGATAGCCTGGTGCGGATGCTCGGCGAGCTTGGCGCCGATACGGCGGGCCTCGCGCAGGAGCGTGGTCGCATGACCTCGTCCAAAAGCCGCTTCAGCGCGCTCAACCAGCAGGTGCTGCGCTTCGACGAGGAGGAAATCAAGCCGTTGGGTGCTGCGGAGCGAACCGGCCTGATCCGGCATTTCCGCGCCGCGCTGACGCGCGCCGACATCGTCATCCTGTCCGACTACGGCAAGGGCATCCTGCTCGACGGCGTCGCCGGCGACTTGATCGCCATCTGCCGCGAGGCTGGAAAGCCGGTGCTGGTCGACCCGAAGGGCCGCGATTATGCGCGCTATGCCGGGGCGACCGCCATCACCCCCAACCGCAAGGAACTCGGCGAGGCCGTCGGCCATGCGGTGTTCGCCGATGACGAGATCGTGGCTGCCGCACGCGAGCTGATTTCGGCACATGGTTTCGATTTCGTCGTTGCGACGCGCAGCGAAAAGGGCATGAGCGTGGTCGGTCCCGACGAGGCGCGCCACATCGCCACCCAGGCGCGCGAAGTGTTCGACGTTTCGGGCGCCGGCGACACGGTGATCGCGAGCTTCGCGCTGGCGCTGGCCGTAGGCGCCGATACGGTCATGGCCGCTTCGATAGCCAATGCCGCTGGTGGCGTCGTGGTGGGCAAGCGTGGCACCGCGCGGCTGACGGTCGAGGAACTCACCGGCGCGCTGTTCCGTTCACATGGGCCGACCGCCCACAAGGACGCCATCCTTGATGCCACATCGGCCGCCCGCATGGTGGCGGCGTGGAAGGAAGAGGGCCTGAGCGTCGGCTTCACCAATGGCTGCTTCGACATCCTGCATGCCGGCCATGTCAGCTTGCTGCACGCGGCGCGCAGCCAGTGCGACCGGCTGGTGCTTGGCCTCAACAGCGATGCCTCGGTGCGGCGACTGAAGGGCGCCGGGCGCCCGGTCAACGACCAGCACGACCGCGCCTGCGTGCTGGCAGCACTTGCCTCCGTCGATGCGGTCGTGGTGTTCGAGGAAGATACGCCGCTGGCGCTGATCGAAGCGCTGCTGCCCGACATACTGGTCAAGGGGGCCGATTACACGGTCGACACCGTGGTCGGCGCCGATGTGGTGCAGAAGGCCGGCGGACGCGTCGTGCTGGTCGATCTGGTCGCCGGAAAAAGCACCACCAACACCATTGGTAAATTGCGCGCCGGCGGCACCACAAACTGAGGGTTTCATGTCCGAGTTGAACGATTATCTTGTCCGCTCCGCGGCTGCCATATCAGCCATGGTCGAACGGGACCTGACCGGTGAGATGGGGCGGGCAGCGAGCGCCGTGGTGACGGCGCTTTCGTCGGGGAAAGCCTTGCTCATCGCCGGCAATGGCGGCTCGGCCAGCGACGCCATCCACATTGCCGGCGAACTGGTCGGCCGCTTTCTCAAGGAGCGCAAGGCCTACAATGTCATCGCGCTGCCGGCCAATGCAGCGGTGCTGACCGCCTGGGGCAACGACTACGGATTCGACACGGTTTTTTCGCGCCAGGTCGAGGCGCATGGCGCCGCCGGCGGGGTGCTCCTGGCGATCTCGACCAGCGGCAACTCGCCGAGCATCCTTGCCGCCGCCGAACAGGCGCGGAGGATGGACATGACGGTGATCGGCATGACCGGCGACACCGGCGGCAAGCTGAAGCCTCTGTCCGATATCCTGCTCAACGTGCCGTCGACCTCGACGCCGATCATCCAGCAGGGGCATCTGTGCCTTTACCATCATTTGTGCGAGGTGGTCGAAGCGCGCCTCAGCAATGGCTGATCCCCCGACCTCTGGCCGCTATCCGCTGGCGGAGCCTGGCCTATGGGTCGAGCAGGTCGGCTCAAGGGTGTTCGCTGCCGGCTCGCCGGCGCTGTTCCTCGATCGCGACGGCACCATCAATGTCGACACGGGCTATCCGGATGATCCTGCCGAAATGGTGCTGCGCGCGGACATAGCTGCGGTGATAGCCGCCGCCAACCGGGCCGGCATTCCGGTCATCATCGTCACCAACCAGTCGGGCATCGCGCGTGGCTATTTCGGCTGGGGCGATTTCGCTGCCGTCAACGGCCGCGTGCTCGAGCTGCTGCGCGCCGACAATGCGTTCGTCGATATGGTCGTCGCCTGCGCCTATCACGAAGCTGGCACCGGTGTGCTTGCGGTCGCCGATCATCCGATGCGCAAGCCCAATCCGGGCATGCTGCTGGAGGCGGCCGGGCGCCTCGGGCTCGATCTGCGGCGTTCGCTGATCGTCGGCGACAAGGAGGCCGACATGGAGGCGGGACAACGCGCCGGCCTCGCGCAGGGCTGGCTGGTAGACGGGCAAGCAGCTGTCCGATCGGGCTTCACAATTCAGCCTTGGTGCGCCCGCGCGGATTTCGACGGCCTGCTCGCCGCAATAGCTGCGCTTGGCACCGCCTCGGGCGCGCCGTGACGGCTTACATCCGATCTTTGTCTCGCCAGGCTTCATAAAGCTTGGCCTCTGTCGCGAACGAATACAGCATCACCAGCATCGAATAGACGAACCCGTGCCGGCCGCACAGGAAGTAGCGCTTGGCCAGGTAGAACTTCAGGAAGTTGCCGAGAGGCGACAGCACCAGTCTTATCAGGCCGGGCTTCTTGGCTCGTTCGACAAGCGTGGCAACCTTGAGGCTGGAGTAGGTGTTGGCTCTTGCCAGATCCTCGGCAATGGTCATTTCGCGGCGATGCAGCAGCACGCCATTTTCTATCGTGCCGGTTTCGCCTGGCACCTCGAACGACTCATGGACCCGCAGATTAAGGTCCATCGTGGCCTTGTCGCGGCGGAAAAGACGCAGCAGCCTGTTGTGAAGCACCCAGCGGTGCGCATAGCCATAGCCCTTCAGCTTGTCGCGGCGTCTGATGTACCATCCGTCGAAGGCGTCATTCCCAAGCTGGGTCACATTCATGATTGACTGCCTGAGCACGTCGTCGATGGCCTCGTCGGCTTCAATCGAAAGGCACCATGGTTGCGTGGCCTGATCGAGCGCGAATTGCCGCTGACGAGGAAAGCCCGGCCAATCGTTGTGAAACAGCCTTATCGGGTAGCCTTTGGCGATGTACCCATTGACGACGTCCAGAGTGCTGTCCGTCGAGCCCGAATCGACGACGATGATCTCGGCGCAGAAATCGACGCTTTCCAGGCACTCGCCGATCATTTCGGCCTCGTTCATGCAGATGACCAGCGCCGAAACCGGGCTAGAAAATCGAGTCATCGTCCCACCCCACGGCACACTGTTCTCGGAATTGGGCTGCCCTGCGCCACCTGTTTACGCAATCCCGAAAGCGCTATGCGCTTTTCCCGGGAAAACCGTTACATACTTTTTCTGGAATTGCTCTAGGAAACCAACAAGACGGCTACGGCAGAAATTCCGGCTTCACAGGAGAGCTATCGAACGCCAAAGCGGCGCTGATATGGCGAGGCGTTCAAGCCGCATCGGCGAAAGCCCGCTGCGGTTCAACCGGCTCAAGGCTGTGCGAACGAGACCAGCCCTTCGTCCTTGACCCGGCGGATGGTGAGCGCTGTTCGCACCGTGTCGACATTCGGGGTCGAGGTCAGTTCCTCGATGACGAAGGTCTGGAAGGCGCCAAGGTCGCTCGCCACGCAATGCAGCAGGAAATCGGATTCGCCCGACACCATCCAGGCGTCGCGTACGATCGGCCAGCCGCGGGTGCGCTCGGCAAAGATGCGCAGCTCGGCATCGGCCTGATGATGCAGGCCGACCAGGCAGAAGGCAACGACATCGAGGCCGAGCGCTGGTGCATTGAGCAAGGCACGGTAGCCACGGATGATGCCGGCTTCCTCCAGGCGCTTGACGCGGCGCAGGCATGGCGGCGCCGAAATGCCGACGCGGTTCGACAGTTCGACATTGGTCATGCGGCCGTCGCCCTGCAATTCGCGCAGGATCTTCCAGTCGATGGCGTCGAGGTCGGCCTTGAGCGGCATGGGGGTTCTCGATCATCAGGGGCAATACGCAAGAATCTTGCGTGATTTTGTAATTAAACGACTTCGCTGTCCATTCCTCCTTCGCCCGGAATATTTCACGGGATCAGCGGGCGACAGGTGTGACAAAGCTTTCCGGGGACGAACTCCAACTTGCCTTGCTGGCGTCGTGGGCAACACTTACATTACGCGCGACAATGATCGAGTTTTCCATGCCGCAATTGCCGGCAGCCCTCCGCAGAGGCTTTAGATGACCACCAAGCACGCGCCCGTTCTCATCATCGGTTCCGGTCCGGCCGGCTATACGGCGGCGGTCTATGCCGCCCGCGCCATGCTGAAGCCGATGCTGGTCGCCGGCCTGCAGCAGGGCGGGCAGTTGATGATCACCACCGATGTCGAGAACTATCCCGGCTTCGCCGACCCGATCCAGGGTCCGTGGCTGATGGAGCAGATGCTGAAACAGGCCGAGCATGTCGGCACCGACATCATCAACGACATCATCACCGAGGTCGACCTCAACGTGCGACCGTTCCGTGCCAAGGGCGATTCCGGCACCACCTATACCGCCGACGCGCTGATCATCGCCACCGGTGCGCAAGCGAAATGGCTGGGCATCCCGACCGAGCAGGACTTCATGGGTTTTGGAGTCTCGGCCTGCGCCACCTGCGATGGTTTCTTCTACAGGGGCAAGGATGTCGCGGTGATCGGTGGCGGCAATTCCGCGGTGGAAGAGGCGCTCTATCTGTCCAATCTCGCCAAGAGCGTGACGGTCATCCACAGGCGAAGCGATTTTCGCGCTGAACGTATCCTGCGCGAGCGGCTTCTGAAGAAGGACAATGTCCGCATCATCTGGGACACGATCGTCGATGAGATCACCGGTCGACCCGGCAAGACGCCGCTGCCGCCCTCGGTCGAGGGGCTGAAGCTCAAGCATGCGGTGACCGGCGAGGTGTCGCACCTCAAGGTCGACGGCGTGTTCGTGGCCATCGGCCATGCGCCGGCGGTTGAACTGTTCGCCGGCAAGCTCAAGCAGAAGCCGAACGGCTATCTGTGGACGGCGCCGGATTCGACCCGCACCGATGTGCCGGGCGTGTTCGCGGCCGGCGATGTGACCGACGATATCTACCGCCAGGCGGTGACGGCAGCGGGGCTCGGCTGCATGGCCGCGCTCGAGGCGGAGAAGTATCTGGCCGGCATCGAAGTGCATCGCGAAGCGGCCGAGTAGAGAGTTCAGAGAGCGGCTTAGAAACGCCGTGTAAAAGCCTGATTTTTCATTCAGACGCCAAAACAGAACGAGGGGAATCATGGCGTTGGACTGGGACAAGCTACGCGTGTTTCACGCTGCGGCGGAGGCGGGGTCGTTTACCCATGCGGCCGAGACATTGCATCTGTCGCAATCGGCGATCTCGCGGCAGGTCAGCGCGCTCGAGCATGATGTCGGCGTGCCGCTGTTCAACCGCCACGCCCGCGGGCTGGTGCTGACCGAGCAGGGTGAGATGCTGTTTCGCACGGCGCATGACGTGCTGATGAAGCTGGAGACCATCAAGTCCCGGCTGACCGAGACCAAGGATCGCCCGTCGGGCGTGCTGCGGGTGACGACGACGGTGGGGCTGGGCGCCGGCTGGCTGACCGAGCGGGTACAGGAATTCATCGAACTCTATCCCGAAATCAGCCTGCAGCTGATCCTCGCCAACGAGGAACTCGATCTCACCATGCGCCAGGCCGATTGCGCCATCCGGCTGCGCCAGCCGCAGCAGCCGGACCTGATCCAGCGCCGCCTGTTCACCGTGCATTTCCACCTCTACGCGGCCCCATCCTATGTCGCCAAGCATGGTAAGCCGTCTTCCGTCGCCGAGCTGAAGGCCCATCGCATCGTCACCTTCGGCGTGCCGGTGCCGTCGCATCTGTCGGAGCTGAACTGGCTGGAAACGGTCGGTGATTTCGAAGGCGGACAAAGGGTGCCGACGCTGCAGATCAACGACATATTGTCGATCAAGCGTGCGGTGCAGGGCGGTGCCGGCATCGCCATGCTGCCCGACTATGTGATCAGCAAGGACTCCGATCTGGTGCAGCTGCTGCCGGAGACCGAGGTGCCGTCTTTCGACACCTATTTCGCCTATCCCGACGCGATGAAGAACCAGGCCAAGCTGCATGTGTTCCGGGACTTCATCATCGCCAAGGCCCGAAGCTGGTCCTTCTGAGGGCATGCCGATATTCAAGTGAGGCCGGCCCGCGAATGGCCGCTTCCTGCGCTTCCCCGTCTACCGCATCGCGGTAGAACTGTGCTCACGTACTTAAGTACGCTCCGCTCCGGTTCTCGGCAGCCACCATTCTCGACTCGGCCTGACCTGAATCTCAACGCGCCCTGCGATGGTGGCTCAACCACGCCAGGGCGACAGTCGAGGCAGCCAGCCCGGGACGTTGCGGCGGTAGGTGTCGTATTCGGCGCCGTAGCGGTGAGCCAAGGTCGGCTCCTCGTAGAACCGCACGAAAGAGCCCATGACGATCGCGCCGATGACTGCATAGGCGACAAGCGCCCAGCTCGAGAACAGCAGCGCCTGGCCGAGGATGATCGACAGCACGGCGACATACATCGGGTTGCGGACATGGCGGTAGATGCCGCCGATCACCAGCCTCTCGGTCGGGGCGACCGGTGCGGGTGTGCCCAGGCCCTCAAACGCAAAACGGCCGAAGGCATGCAGGAGTGCCGCGACCGCGGCGACGATCAGAAGCCCGCCGACAGGGACAAAGCCCGGCAGACCAGACCACGGCAAGCCCCAGCGATCGGTCAACAGCCAAGGCACCAGCCCGGCAACCACGCAGGGCGCCGCGATGAAGAAGGCCGCACTGCCCGCGATCGCCGAAAACGTCCGCATTGGCTGCTTCCTCCCCGATTGCCTTAGAAATACACGCCTGCTGCCCGCTTCCACATCATTGCCCAGTTTTGGCATTTCGAGCCGAAAGCCAGCCGAGATTGGCGATTCTGTAGTTGCAATTGCCCGATTCAGCGCTCCATTTCGACGATTTTGCTGGTCCTATTGGCTTCTGGAATGGGTTAGACCACAGCCTGCGTCTTTTTGCATGTGTGTGTTGCAAAATAGATGCTTGTTTCTTGGGCATGATGAGCACATATATAGATCATCTCCTGGGCGCGTTCTCCTCCCATTAGCGCCCTCGAGTGTTCCCCTCTGGAGGTTAGCCTTAACAGGCACTCCAATCAAACTCAGCCGGATCTTCATTGATCCGGCTTTTTTGTTGCCTGTGCCCTGCTGGGCCGGCCAAAAATTCCATCACAATTGCCACGTAACGGTGACATGTAACCTCTGGTAACATATCCCGGACGCTCGCGACCTGCTATGTAGATCATAGGACGCGGTGTGGTTCGGACGGGAGATGGGGGCATCACTCGTACGGCCCGGGCTCAGGCGGCTACCGCGTCCGAACCGTTTTCCGCCGAACACGGCGGTACCAAATGCGGCGGACCTGACGTTTTACCTCCCAAGGAAACGGTCCGCGAACAAAACGACGTCCGGCCCCGCCGGACGTCGTTTTCTCTTGTTCCCCCGAATCAGGTTCGATAGGAACGCCACGCCATCAGGCAGCCTTGCCGTTGGTGTTCATCGCCTCGTCGGCCAGACGGCCGGTGAGTTCGGCCATGTGGTCGAAGACGGCACGATAGCTGGCAACGCCCGCGGTCGCGGAGCGCAACTCGATGATCAGGTCGCCGATCTCGGCTTGCGGCATGGTTGCCTCGACGACATCCCATCCCGGCCAGTCGGGCCGCGCGTCGTAGCCGAGGATCTGGCCGCGCCGCTGCGGGATGAGAGCGATGATCTTCGAGGTGGCGTCGGAGGGGGTGACGATCTCGACCTTCATCACGGGCTCCAGGAGCACCGGCAAGCACGCGGCCATGCCTTCCTTCATCGCCAGCCTGGCCGCCATCTGGAAGGCCATGTCGGAGGAATCGACCGCATGATAGGAGCCGTCCGACAGGTTGACTGCGACATCCACGACCGGAAAGCCCAGCGGCCCGGATTTCAGATAGTCGCGCACCCCGGTCTCGACCGACTGGATGTAGGTCTTGGGCACGACGCCCCCGGTAATTGTATCGGTGAACTGGAAGCCCGAACCGCGCGGCAGCGGCTTGATCTCGATCACCACGTCGCCGAACTGGCCATGGCCGCCGGACTGTTTCTTGTGACGGCCGCGCTGCTGCGCCGATTTGCGGATCGTCTCGCGATAGGGCACCGCCGGCGGATGGCCTTCGACCGGTATCTGGTTCTTGCCTTCCAGCCGCTCGCGCACCACGCGCAGATGCATCTCGCCATGGCCCGACAGCACGGTTTCGGCCGAGTCCTGATTGTGGCGCAGGCTGAGCGAGGGGTCCTCCTCGGCCAGCCGCTGGATGGCAGCCGACATCTTCACTTCGTCCTTGCGCTCCTTGGGGCGGAGCGCGAAGGCGAAGACCGGCTGCGGCGGCTCGAACTGGACGAGCGGCTTGATGCCGCCCTTGGCCGAGCTCAGCGTCTGGCCGGTCTTGACCTCGTCCAGCTTGCCCAGTGCCACCGTGTCGCCGGCCTTGGCGATGGAGAGCTTGGACTGGTCCTTGCCGAGCATCCGGTAGATGCCGGAAACCTTGGCGGTGTCGCCGCCGGGCAGCCAGAGTTCGGAACCGTCGACGACCTGACCGGAGAGGATGCGCGACACCGACAGCTTGCCGCCATGCGAGGTGTGGATGGTCTTCATCACCTGGACCAGGGTAGCCGCGCCGTCGGGTGCACCGAGCCGTTTGCGGGTCGCCTCGATGTCGGGCGCGTCGTGGCGAATCGCCTTCAGGAGGCGCAGCACGCCGTTGCCTTTCTCGGCGGTGCCGATCAGCACCGGGATCACCGCACCGTCGCGCAGGTCGGCGGCGAGGTCGTCGAAGATCGCATCCTTGGGCGGCTCGATCTCCTCGAGCAGCTGTTCCATCAACTGGTCATCATGGTCGGCCAGCGTCTCCAGCATCGAGAAACGCGCTTCGAGCTCGCGCGCCTTGTCGTCGCCGGGAATCTGCGCCACCTCGCTTTCGGCATATTCGCGATAGATGTAGGCGCGCTCCAGCGCCAGGTCGATCGAACCAATGACGACGCCGTCCTTGCGCAGCGGAATCTGGCGCAGCAGCAACGGCACGGCACTGGCCGGCTGCAGCATCTTCAGCGTATCGCGCACACCAATGATTGCCTTGTCGACCTTGTTGAGGAACAGAATGCGCGGCACGCCGAGATCGTCGAGCTTGCGCATGATCAGTTGCAGGGCAGGGATCTTCTTTTCGTCGGCCTCGGCTACGACCACCGCGAGGTCGCAGGCGGCCAGCACCGGCTCGGCCTCGAAGGAGAATTCGATGGAACCGGGACAGTCGACGAAGGTGATCTGCTCGCCCATGAATTCGGTTGTGGCGACCGTCGCCTCGACGCTCATGGCGTGGGCACGCGCCTCGGGCGAATGATCTGAAACGGTGTTACCTGATGAAACGGGATTTTGTCGGGGAATTGAGCCCGTACGGGCCAATATGGCTTCGAGAAGTGTCGTCTTACCGCTTGCGAAGGGACCGACTATGGCAATGCATTTCGGTCCCGTGCGTCGTCCTCCGGCGCGAGTACCCATGACTGACCTCCACTCAGGCGTTTCCCGTAGGACCGACTGGCATGTATGGTTCAGGCTTGGTCAATCGGTCCTAAGCGGCGGCCGGCCTGTTCGACCGTCGCGGGCGGGTTCTTTTCAAGTGCCACCTGCCCAAAGCCATCGTCCCACTTGTTTGCCGGCAGGGCAAGAAAAATAGAAACCCTTTGCTCGGCCGTGGACCGTGCGGATCATATGCTGGGCTGGCAGCCGGAAGCTGTTGCACGTCGACCGATATCGGCCGAAACTGAAAACAGGCGATCCGTCGCCCGCTGTTTGAAGGACCATCGACCCATGAAGATCATTGCCTGCGGCAGCGTGCCGACCGTCATCGCACCGGAAAAATACTTTACCGGCCGGGTGCTGCAGACGCCGATCATCGAGAAAGAGGCGCCGGCGCGGCTGCGGGCCACGCTGGTCAGCTTCGAACCGGGCGCGCGCACCCACTGGCATACGCATCCGCTTGGCCAGACGCTTTACGTGACGGTGGGCGCCGGGCTTGCCCAGACGTGGGGCGGCCCGGTCCAGGAGATCAGGGCCGGCGACGTCATCTCGTTCGCGCCTGGCGAAAAACACTGGCATGGCGCGGCGCCGAAATCGGCGATGACGCATATCGCGATGCAGGAGGCGCTCGACGGTGTCCATGCCGATTGGCTGGAGGGGGTGACATCGGAACAATATGGCGGCTGAATGCTCAGTCCGCAGGAAGCCGGCTTCTCTTCCAGCCGCTACATTTTTAGAAGAGGGCGACTCGCGGCGAGTCCCGTATCGTGGCCCAGGCCATGCTCAATCGCCGGATCGACAGCGCCATGCTGCCCGTTCAACTGACCGTCGGTCAGTGATGATTGCGAAACTCACGTCCGGACGTAGCCATGTCAAAGCACCGTTTGCCCCTGGTCGCCGCTGTCTATCTTGGTTCGTTCGTGGCTCTGCTCGACGTCAGCATCGTCAATGTCGCGCTGCCGACCATCCAGCAGGCGTTGCAGACCGATTTCGGCGGCCTGCAATGGGTGGTCGACGCCTACACGCTGTGCCTGTCCGCCTTCATGCTGTCGTCCGGCCTGATCGGCGACCGCTATGGCCGCAAGCGCTCGTGGCTGGCCGGTGTCGGCATCTTTGTGGCCGGCTCGCTGATCTGCGCCGTCGCGCCCAATCTGCCGGTGCTGCTGGCCGGCCGGGTGGTGCAGGGCATCGCCGGCTCGCTGCTCATTCCGGGCGCGCTGTCGATCCTGACGCAAGCCTTTCCCGATGCGCGCCAGCGCGCCGGCGTCATTGGCGGCTGGGCGTCGTTCGCCGCCATCTCTCTGCTCGTTGGTCCCGTCCTCGGTGGCATCCTGGTCGAGACCGTCGGCTGGCAAAGCATCTTCCTGATCAACCTGCCGCTGGGCTTGATCACGATCGCGCTCGGTGCTGCTTCGATCAACGAGACGGCGCATCCCGAACATGCCCATCTCGATCTCGTCGGTCTGGCTCTCAGCATCCTGTGGCTGGGGGCGCTGACCTTTGGCCTGATCTCGGCCGGCGAGAATGGCTGGGGCGAGCCAAGGACGGTCACGGCGCTCATCGCCGGCGTCGTCGGCCTGGCTGCTTTCCTCGGCTTCGAGGCGCGCACGGCACGGCCGATGCTGCCGCTTGGCCTGTTCCGTGACGTTCGCTTCGCCGTCGCCAATGTCGCTTCGTTCGCGCTCGGCTTCACCTCCTATTCCAGCGTCTTCTTCTTCTCGATGTTCCTGCAGCAGGTGCAGGGCTGGTCGCCGACGCAGACCGGCCTGCGCATGGCGCCGGCCTTCATCGTTCAGATCGTGGTGTCGCCATGGATCGGCAGGCTTAGCGCGCGCTATGGTCACTCCGCGCTGATGACCATCGGCTATGCCGCTATCGGCCTGTCCATGCTCGGCATGTGCTGGGCCGGTCCTTCGACGCCCTATGCGATGCTGTGCCTTCTGTTCGCCATTGGCGGCCTCGGCAATGCGCTTGCAATCCCGACCGGCAGCGCTGCCGCCATGTCCTATGCGCCGCGCGAACGCTCGGGCATGGTGTCGGCGGTCATCAATGCCACCCGCCAGAGCGGTCTTGCCATCGGCATCGCCTTGCTCGGCGCCTTGATGAGCATGCGGGCGACCAACCTTTTGACCGGGTATCTCGGCGATGCCGGTGTCGCCGACGCGGAAGCGGTGGCTCGTGCTGCAATTTCGCGGCATGATTTCGCAACCGATGCGGCGATGGGCGAAAGCGGCGTGCATGAACTCTATGCTGCCGCCTATGCCGGCGGCTTCCACGCCGCGATGCTGACGGCAGCGATCGGCGCGTTCCTCACCGCCGCACTGCTGGTTGCCGTGCTGGCGCCGGCCGAGGCGCGCTCTGCCAAAGAGACCAAGCACGAGGCGTGAGGCTGACGGCCTATTAAAAAACTCGGCGGTGATGAACTGACCCCCGAAAGTTGGATACAACCTTCGGGGTTTTTCGCGTTCATAGTGCGTCGGTTAGGTCAGCGAAGCCGTAAAACGCTGGATGCGTGTGCAGGCTTCTTCCAGAAGCGTCTCCGAGGTCGCGTAGGAGATGCGGAAGTTGGGCCCGAGGCCGAAGGCCGAGCCGAACACCACTGCGACGCCCTCGGCTTCGAGCAGTTCCGAGCAGAAGGTCTCGTCGGTGTCGATCAGCCTGCCGGCCTTGGTCTTCTTGCCGATCAGCTGGGCGCAGGAGGGATAGACATAGAAGGCGCCTTCCGGCGACGGACAGGTGATGCCGCGTGCCTGGTTGAGCATCGACACGACAAGGTCGCGCCTGCCTTGAAAGATCGCCTTGTTTTTGGCGATGAAATCCTGCGGGCCATTCAGCGCCTCGACGGATGCCCATTGCGCAATGGTGCAGGCGCCCGATGTCTGCTGACCCTGGATCATGTCCATCGCCTTGATCAGTTGAACCGGACCCGCCGCATAACCGATGCGCCAGCCGGTCATTGCATAGGCTTTCGACACGCCGTTCATGGTCAGCGTGCGCTCGTAGAGCTTAGGCTCGACCTCGGCGATGGTCTTGAAGACGAAATCGCCATAGGTCAGGTGCTCGTACATGTCGTCGGTCAGCGTCCAGACATGCGGATGCCTCAACAGCACGTCGGCCAGTGCGCGCAGTTCGGCCTCGGTGTAGGCAGCGCCCGACGGGTTCGACGGCGAGTTCATCAGCAGCCATTTGGTCTTCGGCGTGATCGCCTTTTCCAGCACCGAAGCGGTCAGCTTGAAGCCATCGTCGATCGAGGTGTCGGCAAACACGGAGGTGCCGCCGCAGATCGCCACCATCTCGGGGTAGCTGACCCAGTAGGGGCGAGGAATGATGACCTCGTCGCCGGGGTTCAGCGTCGCCATGAAGGCGTTGAACAGGATCTGCTTGCCGCCGGTGCCGACTATGGTCTGCTCGGGCTTGTAGTCGAGATTGTTCTCGCGCTTGAATTTTTTTGCGATCGCCTCGCGCAGCGGCACGATGCCCGAAACCGGCGGATACTTGGTTTCGCCACGGTGGATTGCCTCAATCGCCGCATTCTTGATGTTGTCTGGCGTGTCGAAATCCGGTTCGCCGGCGCCAAGCCCGATAATGTCACGGCCGGCATTTTTCAGCTCGCGCGCTTTCTGCGTCACCGCGATGGTGGCGGAAGGCTTCACGCGGGAAAGGGTGTCGGCAAGAAAGGCCATGAGCTTGACGTCTCCATGGAAGATCGGCGCGTCCGGAAGCGGCCGCGGCGCTTCTCATGTCGCATGATTTCGCGCAACGCAAGCATTGTCGGCTGATCCAGGTCTCAAGGAGCCGTGATCGGGACCCGGTCGGCAACAATAAATTCATTAACGAGCGGTAGAGGCTTGAGTGGCAGGATCACAGACCATTGCGGAGCGAGGAACCGTGTCGCGCAGCGTCGGGCTTGCCCACATCATCCGCCAGGACGACGGCACCTCCACCGGTGTCTGGGGCATCTACACGCTGCAAAGCGCCTTCCAGCCGATCTTCGCTTTCAAGGAAGGCAAGCTGTCGGTGGTCGCGTTCGAAGGGCTGATCCGACCGTTCCGCGACGGCGAGCCACAATCGCCGATGAATTTCTTCTCGACCTGTCCGGCCGCCGACCGGCTGCATATCGAGGCGCTGACCAGGACGCTGCATCTTCTCAACGCCGGTGCCTGCCTGCCGCGGGAAGCGTCGATCTTCGTCAATTTCGACCCGTCCGTGTTCACCGAACGCACTGTTGCCGACGCTGCCTTGCGCGACATGCGGCTCGTGCTGCACGAGGCCGGCATCGACCCGCGCCGCGTCGTCTGCGAGGTGACCGAGCAGCGGTCGGCATCGCAGGAAGCCTTGCACGGCTTCGTCGCGGCACTGAGGGCCAACGGTTTTCGCATCGCCGTCGACGATTATGGCGCCGACGATTCCGACATCAATCGGGTCAAGGAGTTGAAGCCGGATATCGTCAAGTTCGATGCCTACTGGATCACGCAGCTGATGGAGTCCGGCGCCGGCTTTGCGTTGCTGACCGCCATGGTGAAGAACTTCGAGGAGCAAGGCATCCATACGGTGTTCGAAGGCATCGAGGAGGGCTGGCAACTGGAGCTCGCCGAGAAATCGGGTGCCTCGATGGTGCAGGGTTTCGTGCTGGCGCGGCCCGAATTGGCGCCGACCAGCTTTGGCGTCTTCGGCATGGCCAGGCAGGCGCCTGTCGCTGCTGCCGTCGACACGGTTCCTGCCGTGGCAACGCCTTCGGCGCGGCCGGTCAAGGCCTTCGGGCGCCGTGTGGCGACATGAGAGATGATCGGCGGCGCAATGTCGGCGATGCGATCCAGGTCGACGAAGTCGGCATCGAATACGGCATATATGGCGAGTTCCGGCTGCGCAGCGCCTACCAGCCGATTTTCGCGCCGCGCGGCCGGTTCCTTCACGCGGTGGCGGCCGAAGCCCTGATCGAGCCGCACCGTGCCGGCCGCCCCGGCGCGCCAAAGATGTTCTTTGAAAGCGTTGCCGTCTCGGACCGGCTGTTTGTGGAAAGCATGTGCCGGGCGCTGCATCTCAGGAATTTCCGCAACATCGGCGTCGACGGGCTCGACCTGTTCTTCAACTACAATCCGCTGATCAACGACCATGCCGGGCGGGCACTGGCCGAGATTCGCCTGATGACCAGGCATCTCGGCGAGTTCGGCCTGGCGCCGGCCATGCTGGTCTGCGAAATCACCGAACAGGCGGCCGACGATGCGCTTCTCACGCGGCTGGTGCGCGAAATGCGGCGCGACGGCATGCGCATCGCCATCGACGATTTCGGCACCGGGCACTCGACCGAGGAGCGGGTGAGCCTGCTCAAGCCCGACATCGTCAAGATCGACGGCACCTGGTTCGCGGAGTTCTGCCGCCACGCTGCCGCCGAACGGTTCTTCCGCCCGCTGGTTTCCAGCCTGCATGACCGCGGCGCCAAGGTGCTGGTCGAAGGCATCGAGCAGCCCACCCATCTGCGCGTCGCGCTCGAAGGCGGCGTCGACCTGCTGCAGGGTTTTCTCCTCGCCCGTCCCGCGCTTGCCGGCACGGTATTCGAGGAAAAGCCGCTGGTCATCGATGCGCTGCTGGGCCGGGACAGCAAGGTCGTGCCCCTCTTTGGCTAGGGCATGCCGACAATTGGTGCCGTGAGCGTCCTTGGACGCTTTGCATCAGCGGCGCTGATCGTCGTACCAAAACAAATCATTGGTTGAGGCCGCCGCCGCTGCGATAATCGCGCGGAGACAGTGCTCCGGAGAACAGCCATGATACTCTACGGCATGATCGACAGCGGCAATTGCTACAAGCCGCGCCTGCTGATGGCCAAGCTTGGCCTTGCCTTTACCAATGTCGGAGTGAGTTCGCACACAGGCGACACACGCAAAGCCGATTTTGTCGCCAAGAACCCGAACGCCATGGTGCCGCTGCTCGAGTTCGACGATGGCCGGCGGCTGGCCGAATCCAACGCCATCCTGCTCTATCTCGCCGAAGGCACACGCTTCCTGCCGGCGGACAGGTATGAGCGTGGGCTCGCCTATCAATGGCTGTTCTTCGAACAATACAGCCACGAGCCCTACATTGCCGTGCGCAAGGCGCTGCTGACCTTCCCCGAACGTGCCGGGGATGCGACCCCGGAGCGGCTGGCGGTGACGCTGGAGCGCGGCAACAAGGCGCTCGGCGTGATGAACAGGCATCTGGAAAACAATGCTTTCTTTTCCGGCAGCACGCTCAGCGTCGCCGACATCGCGCTGTATGCCTATACGCATACGGCGGAGCAGGGTGGTTTCCAGCTCGACGCCTATCCGGCGGTGGCGGCCTGGCTTGGCCGGGTAGAGGCCGATCCGGGGCATGTGCCGATCGATTGGGTGGAGTAAGTAACGCCGGTGGTCGTATCGCCTGCGGCGCCGATCTCCAGACAGCAAAAAGGCGGGATAAATCCCGCCTTCCATGCTTGGTAGCCTGATCGGGAGCGTCGGGTCCGGGCTGGCAGCTATCTGCTGATCCAGCTTGTCGGGTCTTTCCGCTCCAGCGCGCTTCTCGCGCGACTGTCAGTACATCCGTGACTTGCCGCGCGCCCCGAGCTCTCGCCCGGCGCGCGCACTTCGCAAAATCAGGCTGCCTTGCTCAGAGATCCCGCGGACGACTTGCCAGTGCGGCGGTCCTGCTCGATCTCGAAGTTGATCTTCTGGCCTTCGACCAGGGTCGACAGTCCAGCACGCTCGACAGCGGAGATATGGACGAAAACGTCCGCGCCGCCCGCGTCAGGCTGAATGAAGCCGAAGCCCTTGGTGGCGTTGAACCACTTGACCGTTCCTGTTGCCATTTTAGATAGTCCTTCAACATTTGCTTTAGATTGACCGGACCGAAGTCCAGCCGGTGTGCATCGAGATTTTGGAGATAGACGTCAGCAAACGCGAAGATCGCGAGGCCCGGATCGATCGGCCGAAATATCAATGGAAGGCATATAGGCTGGTTTCGCATAAAATACAAGACTGCGTGAGAAAGCCGTGATCGAGCGCTGCCCAACGGCTGCCCCAATCTGCTGAAAACGTTGCGGCAGATCACGCTGTTCTCGAGCGGCGGATCAGGGGAGACGACCATGAAAATCATTCTGCTTGCCGCCTGCCTCACGCTTGTCGCCGCTCAGGCGCAGGCGATCTCGCGCTACGACCCGACGCGTATGAGCTGCGGCAAGGTTCAGGGGACGATCGCCCGGCAAGGGGCCGTCATCCTGCGCTATCAGTCGAAGCGGGTGCCTGGGCTGCCGCTCTACGACCGCTATGTACAGAGCCAGCGATTCTGCAGCATGGGCGAGGTGAGGACACGGGCCTACGTGCCGAGCGCCGACACAAAGTCCTGCCCGGTCTACAACTGTAAGCGGCCGGACAATGACCGGCATTTCCGCCGGCGGTTCTTCCACAACAACTAGCGCTTATCGACCGGCAGCCATTGCTCTCAATCCCGGATGTGTTCTGTGAGCATGGACACAAATTGCGTCACCTTTTGCGGGCGAAAGCGCGCTGCCGGATAGACCACGTGAATGCCGCCGGAGGGCAGCACCCAGTCGGGGAGCACGTGGACGAGGCGGCCTTGCGATAGGTGGTCGACGACCAGATAGTCCGGCAGAACTGCCAGTCCGCCCCCGGCGAGCGTCGCTTCCAGCACAGCCGGCGTCGAGTTGATGGAGAATGCCTCGCGCAGGGTGATGGTGCGCGGCTCGAAACCGCCTCGGGTGAAGTTCCAGGTGAACGGCTTGCGAAGCACGGCATTGGCAACGAGCGGTAAGGAAGAAAGGTCTTCTGGCTTGTCTACTCTGATCCCGGCGGCGAAATCCCGCGACGCGACCAGGATTTGCCGGAAGGTGCCGATGCGGCGCGCCTGCTGGCTGGAGTCCTCCAGCCAGCCGACCCGGATGGACAGGTCTATCTTGTTGTCGATCAAGTCAATTATGGCATCGGAAATGAGCAGTTCGACGCCGCAGGCAGGAAATTTCTGGCGAAAGCGGGCGGCGATCGGGGCCAGCACGATCGCGCCATAATCATTGGACGCGGAAACACGCAGCACACCGGCCACCTCGGCGTTGGCCTCGCCAACCTCGGCGATCGCTTCTTCGACATCCCGCAGGATCAGAACGCAGCGTGCATGCAGAAGACGGCCTGCTTCCGTCGGCTCGACCCTTCGCGTCGTGCGCACGAGAAGCGTGGTTCGCAGCTCAGCCTCAAGGCGCGCGACCTGTTGGCTGACAACTGTTTTCGTGATGCCGAGCCGCTCGGCCGCGCGGGTGAAGGAACCCGCGTCGACCACCGTGGCAAAATAGGCGAGGCGATTGAGGTTTATCGATTCCACCACGAAGGCTCATTGTAAGCTTTCAACATACAGTTTGTATTATTATAGCCAATTTATTGATTAATCCAAAGAGCCTACCGTGCCGTTCCACCGTCCGTCCTGCGGCCGGCGGGTGCGCAGCCGCATCCGATCCCTTTCATTCAACGGAGATATTCCATGTTCACGAGGAGACAGATCATGAAGACCTCATTGGCCCTCGGCGCAACCGCCGCTTTCGCTCCCATCGACAGCGGCCGAGCCGCCGGCGCCAAGCTTGGCTGGAAACACTTCCCGGCGGGTCCAAACGGCTTCTTCCGTGCGCCGGTGCTGCTGTCAGGGCCGAGCGAAGCCCTGTTGATCGATGGCGGCTTCACCTATCCGGACGGCAAAGCGCTCGCCGATGCCATCAAGGCCAGCGGCAAGAAGCTGACCACCATCTACGTCACTCAGTCCGATCCCGATTACTACTTCGGCCTGAAGCCGGTGCGGGACGCCTTCCCGGAGGCGAAAGTGATCGCCGCCTCCGCCACGCTGGAAGCCATCAAGGGCAATGTGGAGAAGAAGCTCGCCGTCTGGGGTCCGCAATTGAAGGAAAATGGCCCGCAGGCGCTGTCCGACATCGTCTTCCCCGAGGCATTCGACGGCGCAACGCTGACCGTCGATGGCGAGACTGTCGAGATCGTCAATGCGGAAGAAGGATTGGCCAACCGCCGCTATCTGTTCGTGCCGTCGCTCAATGCCGTTTTCGGCGGAGTGATGATCTTCTCGGGCGTTCATGTCTGGACCGCCGACACGCAGACCAGGGAGAGCCGCGCCGCTTGGATCAAGACGCTGGACGCGATTGCCGCCCGCAAGCCCGCTGTCGTGGTGCCTGGCCACATGGCCCCCGATGCCGCGATCGGTCCTTCGGCGGTGGAGTTCACCAAGTCCTATCTCATCACCTTCGAGGAAGAACTGGGCAAGGCGGCAGACAGCGCCGCGTTGAAGGCGGCCATGGAGGCCCGCTTCCCCGGCCTCGGTATGGGCGTCGCCCTCGATGTCGGATCCAAGGTCGCCAAGGGCGAGATGAAGTGGGGCTGAGATGGCGACGAACCTCGATTTGATCCGTAGAACCTACGAGGGAACTTCCGAGGAGAACGGCCGCAATCTGCTGGCCGTTCTTTCCGCCGACATCGAATGGACCGAGGCGGAAGGGTTTCCCTATGCCGGCACCTATACCGGCGTCGAGGCCCTGATGCAGGGTGTTTTCAAGCGGCTCGGCTCGGAGTGGACCGGATACCACGCCGCCGTGCACAGTTTCATTGCCGATGGCGACCGGGTGGCGGCCTTCGGCGTGTATTCCGGTACATACAAGGCGACGGGAAAATCCATGACGGCCCCCTTCGCTCATCTCTACGAACTGCGGGACGGCAAGATCATCCGCATGCGGCAGTATGTCGATACGGTCCTCGTCGCGCGCGCACTGACCTGACACCGACGCAACCAGGGAGACATCCATGCTGCAACTTAAACCCGACGATGACGGACGGTCGCGACTCGGTCAGGCAGCTTCTGGAAAAGATGGGAGTTGCCCATTGGCCGAAACAGGCGGTCGACTTCAAGCGGGTGATCGCCCAAGGCGATCTTGTCATGCCCCAGGTCGTTCAGCCGAAAACGGCTGACACGCCAGAGACGGTCATCGTGGATATTTTCCGCGTTGGAAGCCAGTGCCCGCCAACCCGGTCAACAGGCGATCGATGTACTGATCCCGGCTTACTGCCAGCACCGGCCGCCGTTCAAAACCCGAACGACACCTGCGCCGGTGGCAGCGGGCCGACGCGCACGCCTTCCATGGCCAGCATCTTCTCCTTGGTGATCGATCCGCCGGGCGCCGAGAAGCCGCCGATCTTGCCGCCGGCGGCAAGGATGCGATGGCAAGGGATGACCAGCGGCACCGGATTGGCGCCAAGGGCGGCCCCGGTTTCGCGGGCGAGCCCGGCATGGCCGGCGGTTTTGGCCAGCTCACCATAGGTGGTGGTTTCGCCGAAGGAGAGTTTTCGCGCCGCGTCGTAAATGGCGAGGCGGAAATCGTCGACGCCGTCGAGATCGACCGGCACGGCGGAGAAATCGATGTCCTCGCCCGCCGCATAGGCCTTGATCGCTGCGATCAGCTCGACCACCCATGGCGGCTGCGCCGTGGAGGTGGAAACGCCGCCATGGCGCAGCAGGCGCCGCTCCACCGCTTCGCGGCTGCGTTCGGGCAGGCAGAGCCGGATCAGGCCCTTTTCGCTCCAGGCAATGCCCATGAAACCGATCACTGTTTCTAACACTGCGTGGCCGGCCGTGATCGAAGCTGTCGTGACCATGATGCGCTCCTTCCCGCAAAGTGGCGAAATCCGGGATTCGTCCCAGTACATATCCGGAACAATATGGCACCACCGCCTGCGTCTCGCCACCCGAAAACCACCTGATCGCCCCGATTGCCCGGCCTGAATCGCTGGTGTAAGGGATTTCTTAACAACCCGACAAACCGGACCCGAGCGCGGCTTGCCAGCAAAACTCAACCTTATCGCGATCGGCGTGATCCTGGCCGCCGCCGGCATCAGCGGCTGCACGTCGACCTCGCAGATGAAGTCCGCGCCTGCTCTCACCGAAACAGCGACCGTCGCCGGCACTGACGCCGGCTTCACCGTGCCTCTGCCGGAGACGGTTTCGGTGCTGCCGGAATCATCGGGAATCGCCCCCGCTCAGACGGCCGAACTGCCGCTCGATCCCGCCGCACAGCCGGCTGCCGCGACCGCCGCTTTTGCCGGATCGACACCGGCGGCACCAGCCGTGCCCGCGGTGATGACCGCCAATGCCTGGCAGGCGCCGCCGCCGGCAAAGGCGAGCGAGCCGGTCAAGGCGGCCGAGACCTATACGACCGCGGGGCTCGTCATACCGGCAACCGCCAAGGGCGATCGCATGCCGGGCGTCCAGCAGGTCGCCTATGTCGTGCCGCAGAACCCGGCGGCCCTGGTCCAGTTCCCGGCAGGGCCCGTGCAAGAAGAACACGCGACGGGCGTGCGTGGCGATGTCGAGCGGCTGATCGAGAAATATGCGGCGATCTATCAGGTGCCGGTGGATCTGGTGCGCCATGTCGTCAACCGCGAGAGCACCTTCAACCCAAAAGCCTACAACAACGGCCATTGGGGACTGATGCAGATCAAACACGCGACGGCGCGCGGCATGGGCTATGACGGGCCGGCCAAGGGCCTGTTCGACGCCGATACCAATCTGAAATACGCGGTGAAATATCTGCGCGGCGCCTGGCTGGTGGCCGGCGGCAACGCCAAGAAGGCCGACTGGCTCTATCAAACCGGCTATTATTACGACGCCAAGCGCAAGGGCCTGCTCGAGGCGACCGGCCTTGGCCGCGACCGCCAGCGCCGCCGCCTGCAGCCCGACGCCTGAGCGCAATGCCTGAACCGCGCCCGCCGGCTCTGAATGACATCCGGCTGTGCAAAATCCTCGACGAGACGCTGGTTCCGCCGCACTGGCCGGAGGGTTTTGTCATGCGCAGCTTCGAGCCCGGTGACGCGCCCGCCCTGCATGCGCTTTTGACCGAAGTGTTCGATGACGACGCCGATGGTCCGTTCGACGAGTGGTGGCCGCGTATCGCGGACGATCCCGAATTCGACCCGGCGCTGTGCTTCCTCGTCATCGACGCCAAGGGCCGGCTGGCGGCGGCGGCGTTGTGCTGGACCCGCGGCTTCGTCAAGGACCTCGCCGTTCATCCCGAGGCGCGCGGCAGGGGTGTTGCCGAAGCGCTGATGTGGCACGCCTTCGCCGTTTTTCGCGAACGCGGCGCCGATCATGTCGACCTCAAGACCAACACGGTCGAGAATCCCGCCGCGGTCCGGCTCTATGAGCGGCTGGGGATGATGCCTGTCGCCTGGGAAGGCTAGGGTGTGCGGATATTCAGGTGATGCCGGCCTGCAAGCGACGGTTCCCTGCGCTTCCGGCCTTCGCCGGCCGAAGCACCCATAGTTGCCTGACCTGAATCTCAACACACCCTGATGCATGTCGCCCACGCAGGAACGGCATGATTTGGGAACCCAAAAGCGCCGCTTCGCATTTAATGGGAGGTGAGGGCCTGACAAGCTGCCGGCGCGTGGGAGGATTTTCCGTCACCGGCTGCGGAGGGACATCCACCACCATGACGTTTTCTCACGCATTCCTTGCGGTCGGCGTCGCTGCCATGCTCGCTGGCACGCCAGCATGGGCCGTCGATCTGTCGATCGTGTCGGGCGATACCGGCGATGGCATCAAGGTGCTGCGCGAGATCCTCGACCGTTACGAGAAAGACAGCGGCAACAAGGTCGGCATCGTCGTCATGCCGGCGTCCGGGACCGACCAGTTCGGCCAGTACCGGCTTTGGCTTGCCGCCGGAAACAGCGACATCGACGTCTACCAGACGGATGTGATCTGGGCGCCGCAACTCGCCAGCCAGCTCGTGGATTTGACCGCAGCGACCAAGGATATCGTGGCTGAGCATTTCCCGTCGATCATCCAGTCGCAGACCGTCGACGGCAAGCTCGTCGCCTTGCCGATCTTTACCGATGCGCCGGCGCTCTACTACCGCAAGGATCTCCTCGACAAATATGGCGCCAAGGTGCCGGCCACCTGGAAGGAACTGGCCGACACCGCCAAGCTGGTCATGGACAAGGAGCGTGCGGCTGGCAATCGGGATATCTGGGGCTTCGTCTTTCAGGGCAATGCCTATGAGGGGCTGACCTGCGACGCGCTCGAATGGGTGATGTCGAATGGCGGCGGCCAGATCATCGAGCCGGACGGCACCATCTCCGTCAACAACAGCCAAGCGGCGGCGGTGCTCGACATGGTCAAGGGCTGGGTCGGGACCATCGCGCCACCCGGCGTGCTCGCCTACCAGGAAGAGGAATCGCGCGGTGTCTGGCAGACAGGCAATGCGGTGTTCATGCGCAACTGGCCCTATGCCTACGCGCTCGGCAACGGCGAGGGCTCGCCGATCAAGGGCAAATTCGACGTGGCGCCGCTGCCGGCCGGCACGGGCGAGGGCGCCCGACCGGTCGGGGCCCTGGGCGGCTGGAATCTCGCCGTCTCCAAATATTCGAAGCATCCGGATGCCGCGATCGAGCTGATCAAGTTCATCGCCTCGCCCGCGATGCAGAAATACCGCACGCTGAAGACGTCCAACCTGCCGACCATCCAGGCGCTGTATGACGATGCCGACATCGCCAGGCAACAGCCGATCGTTCCGCGCTGGTAGCAGATCTTTCTCGATGCGGTGCCGCGCCCCTCGGCCGCGACCAGGATCAAATACAACGAGGCGTCGAGCCAGTTCTGGAACGCCGTGCACAACACGCTCTCGGGCGACGGCACTGCCGCCGACAATCTGGCCGATCTCGAAGCGATGCTGACCAAGTTGAAGGGCCGAGGCTGGTGACGATACTGGGACAGCCACCCGGCGGGACCGCAACGAGCGGGAGCGAGATGACAAGGACGGAACCGGAAACAGCCAGGGCCGCGCACTCGCAGTTGACGGCGCAGCGCGTTCGCTCGGCGTGGCTTTTCCTGGCGCCAATGCTGCTGGTGCTCGCCGCGGCGGCCGGCTGGCCGCTTGCCCGCACGGTCTATTTCAGCTTCACCGACGCCTCGCTGGCCGACCTCGACGCGCGCCAATGGGTCGGCTTCGCCAATTATTTCTCGGTGCTGCACATGCCGAGCGGCCGGACCCTCTATGACGGGCTGCTCGTCGATCCGGTCTGGTGGCGTGCCGTCTGGAACACGGTGCGTTTCACAGTGATTTCGGTGACCTGCGAGACCATCCTCGGCACCATCGTTGCCCTGGTTCTCAACGCGGAATTCGCCGGCCGCGGCATCGTCAGGGCAGCGATCCTGATCCCCTGGGCGATCCCGACGATCGTCTCGGCGAAGATGTGGCAATGGATGCTCAACGACCAGTTCGGCATCATCAATGTCGTGCTGCTCAATCTCGGCCTGATCAGCACCAAGATCGCCTGGACGGCCAACGCCGACACGGCGATGGCGGCCGTCCTCATCGTCGATATCTGGAAGGCGACACCGTTCATGACGCTGCTCATCCTGGCCGCGCTGCAGATGCTGCCGAGGGAGATCATCGAGGTCGCCAGGCTCGACGGCGCCAACCCCTGGCAGATCTTCTGGCGGGTGACCTTGCCGCTCATCCGCCCGGCGCTGATGGTGGCGGTGATCTTCCGCGCGCTCGATGCGCTGCGCATCTTCGACCTGATCTATGTGCTGACGCCCAACAATGTGCACACCAAGTCGATGTCGGTGTTCGCCCGCGAGAACCTGTTCGAGTTCGACAAGTTCGCCTATGGCTCCGCCGCCTCGACCTTGCTTTTCCTGACCCTCGCTCTGCTCACCATCGTTACCATCCGGATCGGCCGGATAAGCCTGGACGGAGGCCGCTGACATGTGGATCCTGAAGCGCACGGCCTTTTACCTGCTGGTCGCGGTCATCGTCTTCGTCGCCGTGTTCCCGTTCTACTACGCCATCGTCACCAGCCTGAAATCGGGGACCGACCTGTTCCGGGCCGATCTGTGGCCGACGACGATCAGTCTCGCCAACTACAGGAATGTGGTGACCGAGGGCAGCTTCGTGCGCAACTTGCTGAACTCGCTGTTCGTCTCCGGCGCGGTGGTTGCGCTTTCGCTGTTGCTCGGCGTCACATCAGCCTATGCGCTGGCACGTATCCGCTTTCGCGGCCGCTCGGCCCTGCTGTTCACAATCCTGTCGGTGTCGATGTTCCCGCAGGTGGCGCTGCTGGCCGGGCTGTTCGAACTGGTCCGCCTGTTCGGCCTCTACAATTCGCTATTCGCGCTGATCTTCTCCTACATGATCTTCACCTTGCCGTTCACCGTCTGGGTGCTCACCACCTTCGTCCGCGACCTGCCGGTCGAGGTCGAGGAGGCGGCGATCCTAGACGGCGCGACGCCGTGGATCATCATCACGCGGGTCTTCCTGCCGCTGATGTGGCCGGCGCTGGCGACCACCGGCCTGCTGGCTTTCATCGGCGCGTGGAACGAGTTCTTGTTTGCCCTGACCTTCACCTCCAACAACGCACAGCGGACCGTGCCGGTAGCGATCGCGCTGCTCTCCGGCAACTCGCAGTTCGAGATCCCTTGGGGCAACATCATGGCGGCCTCGGTGATCGTCACGGTGCCGCTGGTGGTGCTGGTGCTGATCTTCCAGCGCAAGATCGTCTCGGGCCTCACCGCCGGCGGGGTCAAGGGGTGAGGGGGCGAAACGCTCAGATGTCCGGTGCGTTGCCGATCTTCTTCTTGAGCTCCAGCGCCCAGGCGCGGCCTTCGTCGCCGCCCCACAGCAGCCAGGCAATGTAACCGGCCGAAGGGTTTTGCTCATTGCCGTAGTTCCTGCCGCGCTTGTCGATCTCGTGGCGGGCGAAATAGCTGACCATGCGGCGGATGGTGGAGGGCGCGAGCTTTTCCCGGTTCTTCAGCTCGGTGGCGCGGGCGACGCCGATCTCGGTGCCGCCGCGGCCGAATTCTCCGCGCAGCCTGAGGCCCTTGGCGGCATTGTCGGCCACCACTTGCGGGCAGCGCAGATCGATCTCGTCGTCGTGCATATTGTTCCCCGGATCACGCTGCCCGAACAGGTATTACGACATCTCACCATACGCAATAAATGTCGGGACCGATCGCCGCCAAACGTCCTTGGGTCGCAGAGCAACCGCGCCGGGACGCCGGCGCCGCGACTTGAAGGAGCCGATCATGATCACCTTTCCCAACGAATCCGCGAAATACCGCACCGCGCGCGAAAAACTGCTGCGCAAGGAAATCGAGCTGCGCCGCGTCATGGAAGAGGTCGCCGAGGCCCGGCGCGCGCTGCCGCCGGGCGGGCTGATCCGCCAGGACTATGAATTCGACGCACTGGATGCCCAGGGTAAGCCCGCAAAGACAAGACTGTCGGAGCTGTTCGCGCCGGGCAAGGACTCGCTCATCCTTTACAACATGATGTTCCCGCGCCACCCGCAGGAGAAGCGCGATGTGGCGACCAGCGGCGGCACGGCGAAGCTTGCCCGACCGGACCAGCCATGTCCGTCCTGCACGGCATTGCTCGATCAGTTCGACGGCGCCGTCGGGCATCTCCAGGCCGCTGGCTTCAATTTCGCGGTGGTGGGCAAGACCGCGCTCGAAAACCTGGTCACGCTCGGCCGCGACCGGGGCTGGCGCAACATGCGGCTGGTGTCTTCGGCTTCCAACAGCTTCAAGCGCGACTACAATGCGGAGGCGGCCGACGGCTCACAGATCCCGCTGCTGTCGGTGTTCCACCGCGACGGCGACGGCATACGCCATTTCTGGAGCTCGGAACTGGATTTCGCACCGACGGAGCCGGGCCAGGACCCACGCGGCCTTGGCACCTGCGAAACGCTGTGGAACCTGATGGATTTCACGCCTGAAGGCCGCCCGAACTGGAACGAGCAGTTGCAATATGGCGAGGCGTGTTGCCACTGAAAGGCAGCTCTGGTCAGCCGCCGCGTTTCAGTTTTCGGAACATGAGTCCCATGGCTGGCTCGAACGAGGGCATCGGCGAGCGTTCGAGCCCGGTACGGATACGGTGGGGCGATTGAGGCGACATGCGCAGGCTTCTTCCTCATGAGCTGCAACCGGAGTGCCCAAGCGACGTTGGTTTGTCCGAGGGACAATTCCAACCGGAGACATGCCATGAAAACGCTTACCATTTTGACCGCAGCAGCATTGCTTGCCGGCGCGCCGGCCTTTGCCCAGTCGAACACGACCGCCACGACCACGCCGCTCGCCACGACGACGACGAAGGTCGACACTTCGACCTTCATCAAGACGGTGCCGAGCGCCAATGAGTTCGAGATCGAGTCCAGCAAGCTCGCCGAGCAGAAGGCGACCGACGCCGACGTCAAGGCGTTCGCCAAACAGATGATCGCCGATCACACCAAGGCCGGCGAGGAATTCAAGGCGGCGCTTGCCCAAGGCCAGACAACCTCGGCCACAGCGCCGTCCGGTCCGGCCCTGCAGCCCAAGGAGCAGAAGATGCTCGATGAGTTGAAGAGCGCCAGCGGCGATCAGTTCCAGGCCAAATACATCGAGATGCAGACCAACGCGCACAAGGAAGCCGTCGCGCTGTTCAGCGGCTATGCGCAATCCGGCGACGACCCTGCGATGAAGGAATTCGCCAAGAAAACGCTGCCAACGCTGCAGATGCACGAGAAACACGTGAAGGAACTGGCGGCCGCGCATCAGGGGTGAGGGGCGGTTCAAGGTGGGCGCTCTATGGTGCCCCCCTCTGTCCTGCCGGACGTTCGTTATTTGGAAAGCCAAGCAATTGGCTTTCCATCCGCTTCGCGGACCACTCCTCAACCCCCACAGGTGGGGAGATTGGCCGTCGTCACTGTTTTCGCCAATTTTCAACGTTGCAAGATGAAGGCCGGCGCCAAAGCTGCCAATCTCCCCCCTTGAGGGGGAGATGTCCGGCAGGACAGAGGGGGGCGCCGTAGAGCGCTACCATGGAAGCCAGCCCGCTTGGCAAACCAACACCACAATGTGGCCCTGTGCCTCAAGGACGGCACGCCCTATACCGATCAAGGCTGAGCGCTGCTCAGGTCGACCTGATCTGCTCGACCGCGGTCACCAGCAGGTCTTCCATGGCGGTGCGTATCTGGGCATCCGACTGGGCGATGCCTGCCGCGTCGAAATCCGCGCGGACCTTGCGGAACACATCGTTGTCGCCGGCCTCTTCGAAGTCGGCGTGCACCACTTCCTTCGCATAGGCGTCGGCGTCCGCACCGGATTTGCCAAGCTTTTCGGCGGCCCACAGGCCGAGCAGCTTGTTGCGGCGCGCCATGGCCCTAAACTTCGTTTCCTCGTCCATCGCGAACTTCTTTTCGAAGCCTTCCTGACGGTCTCTCATGCTGCTCATGGTTTGCCTCGTTTGGATGTGAGTCCGGTCTTCAGCCCAGGGGAAGAACGGCCAGGAAGGAGAGAGTGGCGCGCATGGATGTCATTAGCAAGGCAAGGTCGCCGGTGATCGAGCGGCGCCTGGCGGCTTCGCCTGATGTGATTTGACCTTGCCGTGCCGCGTCCTACTCTTCAATCCCTGCGGGATGAACCGAGGAGACGAGCGATGCAGTTCAACGGAATTCGCGGCGTCTTGCTGACGGCGGCCGTGATCCTTGCCGCCGGCACCGCGGCCTATGCCCATCATGGCTGGTCGTGGACGCAGGACGGGTTTTTCGAACTCAGGGGCAAGATCACGGCCATCTATATCGGTAATCCGCACGCCACGCTGGATGTCGATGCAGAGGGCGAGGCCTGGCGGGTGGAGATGGCGCCGCCCTCCCGCACCATCGCCGCCGGCTTCACCGAGCAGGTGGCCAAGGTCGGCGACGAGGTGACTGCGATCGGCAATCGCTCGGTCGAGGCGAGCGAAAAGCGCATGAAAGCGGTGCGCCTCATCGTCAATGGGAAGACGTATGATGTCTATCCCGACCGTGTGCCGCCCGCCTAGATGACGGAGTTTTTCACCGGCATCGAGCACCTTGCGTTGGCGCGGTGGCTGAAGGGCTCCTTCGTCGCCTACCCCGTGGTCAATGCGCTCCACATCATGTCGATCGGCGCGCTGCTGACCAGCGTCGTTCTCATGGACCTCAGGATCTGCGGCGCTTTCCGCTCGCTGCCGCAGGCGGCGTTCGTCGCACTGCTGCGCCGCGTTGCTTTGGCGGCATTCGTGGGTGCGCTCGTCACGGGCTCGCTGCTGTTTTCCGTCAAGGCGAGCACCTATGCGGCGATGCCGGTTTTCCTCGCCAAGATGGCACTCATCCTTCTCGCTGGCATGAACTTCCTCGCCTTCATGCGCTTCTCCCGCGCAACAGGCAGCGGCGAGCCGGCGGGTGGGACCGCTTTGGCCGTGCTCTCGATTCTGCTGTGGACTTCCGTGCTTTTCGCCGGACGGTTCATCGGTTTTCTTTGATTAGAGCGAGCGCCGGCACTGGCGTTCCGCCAGTGCAGGGATAAGCTCCCTGAAGCACCTGGGTTGTCACCTACAGTTTTTTTGCGAAGAGGACCCCCACCCCTAACCCCTCCCCACAAGGGGGAGGGAGACTTCCGTTGGCGCTGACCTAGGCAAATCGTCTGTCTTTCGGCGCCAAAGAAGAATTTAAAGGCACGCGGCAGCGTTCCCTCCCCCTTGTGGGGAGGGTTAGGGTGGGGGTCCTTCTTCGCAAGAATCCACATGCGATAGCCCTGCCCTTGGGGGGAAGGTTAGGGGGCTCTTCATTAGCGCTAACGCGGCAGCCTGCTGCATACTCAGGGAGAACCACCATGAAGAAAGAAATCATCGAAGTGCCGGTCATGTCGGACAAGGTGCGGGCGCTCGGCCTTCCCTGCTCGACAGCGGTGAGGGCCAACGGCTTCGTGTTCATCTCGGCGACGCCGCCGGTGGACATGGTGACCGGCGAGATGGTGCGCGGCGACATCCAGGTGCAGACCGAGGCGTCGCTGAAGGCGCTGAAACATTGCCTGGAAGCGGCGGGCACCTCGCTGGACAATGTGGTGATGGTGCGCATCTACGCCGTCAATTCCGGCTTCTACAACGCCATCAACGGGGTTTATGCGCGGTATTTCAGCGTGAACCCGCCGGCGCGGAGCTTTGTGCCGGTGGCGTCATGGCCGATGGAGTTTGATATCGAGATCGAGTGCGTGGCGGTGGCGTGAGGGGCAACCCTTAAGCTGATAGCTCTAGAAGCCAAAGTCGATGCCTGGGATCGCAGCCATACGAGTATTCTTGAATAAACCTGGGCAAATGATGTGGTGCCGCCCAATACCTCGCCCCTACGCACTCTTTGACGGCTAAAATGTGTAGTAGCTTCCTCCGTCTACCTGGGGGATGGCTGTGAACCTTATTCAAGAAATTGAAATCGCGTATTTTCGTAGCTTTTATAAAGTTACGTTGTATAGATGCAATCATTTGAATATAATATTTGGGAAGAACGACGTTGGCAAGTCGAATATAGTTCGCGCTTTGAACCTCTTTTTTAACAACAAAACAGATCATATTAATGACTACGATTTTGGCATTGATTTCTCGGATAAGCGCTTAACTGAATCTCAGAATTCGGACGATGTTAGGAAGTTTATATATGTTAAAATTACGTTTGCAACTCCGAAGAATTATCAAAGGTCTCTCGGCGAGCGATTTTATGTGAAGAGGCAGTGGACAGTATCTCGTGGGGATGATTACCACGAAGAGGTTTCGTCGCATATTCGGGAGAATCAAAGACATATCGTTACGAGGTTTATAAACTTATTTAGATTTATTTATATCCCAGCGATAAAAGATCCCACGATATTCCGAAGTCTTCTTTTTAATATATATGAGACATTGTCTGAGTCGGACGAGTTTTTATCGACAGTTGGTGATTTTGCAAGTAGAGTTCAGGGCCTAACGAGCAGTCTTTTTTCGGATCTTCCAAAAGAGATAGCTCATGAAACCAAAATATCTTCCCCCAGTAAAATGGATGAGCTTTTCCAAACCTTAGATTTCGAGACAATCAGTAATGCGGGGGGCATTTCAAAATCGCTCACGACGCAAAGGGGCGATGGCATCAAGGCTCGACATATTCCCGAACTGCTCAACTTTATATCAAAGAGAGATCGATTCCAGTTTCATATATGGGGGTTCGAGGAGCCCGAAAATTCGTTGGATTTCGTAGCTGCTGAGGCAGAAGCTGTTCGGCTCTTGAAGATTTCAGCCGGCGATGGAGTCCAGATATTTACCACCACACATAGCCCATCTTTCTATAACCTAACCTCTGACAAGATAACTAGATTCTACGTCACCAGAGACGGAGAGGGTGGCGATGCAACTATCGTTCAGGGCAAGAATCTCGAACGATTTGATGCTGTGACTGCAATTGGAGAAGGTTTTTATCTGCCGGCTGTGGCTAAAGCTCTCGAATCTTATTCCATACAGCAGCTAGAAATAAATAAGTTCAAGGAGGAAATAGGAAGTATTAGAGATGAATTATTTGAGATAAAGTCTCCGATACTTTTAACAGAAGGCAAAACCGACGAGTTAATTCTTTGTGAGGCTTGGAAGCGCCTAAGAAAATCGAAACAAATATTTCGTATTAAGAGCTGTGATACAAGCGATGGTAGTGGCGGAGGTGCTGCTGGTTCATCTAAGCTGTCGTTGTGTCTGAAGGCAGTCGCCGCTGACAATCCGCATGTTGTCATCGGCTTATTTGATCGCGATGAGAGCGGGGTGAAAGAGTGGAGATTAGATAATAATTTTGTCGCAAACGATCTTTTTTCGGATGTAAAATCTTCGAAGAACGGACGCTCATTCGGAATTCTTATGCCTGTTCCAGATTTTAGAGCTTTATGCGCGACGAATGAAAATCTCCCGATTGAATTCTTGTTTCCCGATCAATACTTATCAGTTGTGGTCGATGGTCGTCGATTAGTACTTACTCCTTTAACAGCCAACAGAAAGTTGGGAAATGAAGTGTTCCGGGTGCCGCTGGCGGGAGGAACAGAAGTGCAGGCAATTGATGAGAGTTCCAAAATGGCCTTTGCGAAGGCCGTTGTACCTCAGCTGCCGGATGAAGCTTTTTCTGCGTTCGATGCGGTGTTCAAAGCCGTCGAGGCCGTTATTTCAGCTACCGAAAGTTCATCGTCAGCGGCACAGCCGCAGATGCGGATGCGCAGAAGTATCAGGGATGTGGCTGGTTGAGCGGATAGCCCTACAGGACCTCACGCAAAATACTCCTGCAGCGGCCTCACCTCGAGGCTCCCCGCCTTCAGCGCCGCGATCGCCTCGGCCACTGCCGCCGCGCCCGACAGCGTCGTGTAATACGGCACCTTCTGCATCAGCGTCGCGCGGCGCAGCGATTTTGAGTCCGACACCGCCTTCTGGCCGTCAGTCGTGTTGAAGACGATCTGGACCTGGCGGTTGCGGATGGCGTCTTCGATGTGGGGGCGGCCTTCCAGGACCTTGTTGATCTTCTCGGCGACGACGCCGTTTTCGGCGAGGAAGCGGGCGGTGCCTGAGGTGGCCAGCACCTTGAAGCCGAGGCCGGCGAGGCGCTTGACCGCTGGCAAGATGCCTTTCTTGTCCTCGTCGCGCACGGAGACGAACAGTGTGCCGGAGCGGGGCAGGTCGACGCCGGCCCCTAACTGGCTCTTGGCGAAGGCCAGCGCAAAATCGCGGTCGAGGCCCATGACCTCGCCGGTCGAGCGCATTTCCGGGCCGAGCAGGATGTCGACGCCGGGGAAGCGGGCGAAGGGGAACACCGCTTCCTTCACCGCGATGTGGCCGGGGTTCCTGGGGTCCGGCATGGCGCCGTAATGGGCGAAGGCGTCTTCCAGTTTTTCGCCGGCCATGATGCGGGCGGCGATCTTGGCGATCGGACGGCCGATGGTCTTGGCGACGAAGGGCACGGTGCGCGATGCACGCGGGTTGACCTCCAGCACATAGACCGTGCCGTCCTTGATCGCATACTGCACGTTCATCAGCCCGCCGACATTGAGCGCGCGGGCAAGCGCCGCCGTCTGGCGCTCCAACTCGTCGACCAGTTCGGAAGGCAGCGAGTGCACCGGCAACGAGCAGGCGCTGTCGCCCGAATGGATGCCGGCCTCCTCAATGTGCTCCAATATGCCGGAGACGAAGGTCGACTTGCCGTCGCAGAGGCAGTCGACATCGACCTCGATGGCGCCACTGAGATAGGTGTCGAACAGCAGCGGGTTCTTGCCCAGCAGCGTGTTGATCTGGCCGGTCTTGTCGTTGGGGTATTTCTGCTTGATGTCCTCCGGCACCAGGCCGGGCACCGTGTCGAGCAGATAGGTCTGCAGCATGCCCTCGTCATGGATGATCTGCATGGCGCGGCCGCCCAGCACATAGGACGGGCGCACCACCAGCGGGAAGCCGAGCTCGCCGGCGACAAGGCGGGCCTGCTCGACCGAATAGGCGATGCCGTTCTTCGGCTGGCTGAGGCCGAGCTTGTGTAAGAGCTTCTGGAAGCGGTCGCGGTCTTCGGCGAGATCGATCATATCGGGCGAGGTGCCGAGGATGGGGATGCCGGCCTTCTCCAGCGCATCGGCGAGCTTCAGCGGCGTCTGGCCGCCGAACTGGACGATGACGCCGACCAGTTCGCCCGACGACTGTTCGACGCGCAGAATCTCCAGCACGTCTTCCGCCGTCAGCGGCTCGAAATAGAGCCGGTCGGAAGTGTCGTAGTCGGTCGACACGGTCTCCGGGTTGCAGTTGATCATGATCGCCTCGTAGCCGGCGTCGCGCAACGCAAAGGCCGCGTGGCAGCAGCAATAGTCGAACTCGATGCCCTGGCCGATGCGGTTCGGGCCGCCGCCGAGGATGACGACCTTCTTGCGCGACGAGACCTGCGCCTCGTTGGCCAGCGCGCCGGCAAACGGCACTTCATAGGTCGAGTACATGTAGGCGGTCGGCGAGGCGAACTCGGCCGCACATGTGTCGATGCGCTTGTAAACAGGATGAACGTCGAGCTTTTCGCGAGCTTTCTGAATCACTTCGGCGTCGGTCTTCGTCAGCGACGCGAGGCGGGCATCGGAGAAACCCATGGCCTTCAGCATGCGCAGGTTGACGGCATCCTCGGGAATGCCGTGCTCGCGGATGCGGGCTTCCATGGCGACGATGCCTGCGATCTGTTCAAGGAACCACGGGTCGATCTTGCACATGGCGTGCACGTCTTCCAGCGACGTGCCCATGCGGATCGCCTGCGCCACCATGCGCAGCCGGTCGGGCGTCGGCGTGCCGAGCGCGGCCCGGATGGCGTTGCGGTCGTCGGCATGGTTGGCCGTCGCGGCACCATAGCCGAGGCCGGGGATCTCGATCTCGTCGAGACCTGTCAGGCCGGTTTCCAGTCCGCGCAAGGCTTTCTGCAGCGATTCCTGAAAAGTGCGGCCGATGGCCATGACTTCGCCGACCGACTTCATGGCGGTGGTCAGCACCGGCTCGGCGCCGGGGAATTTCTCGAAGGCAAAGCGCGGGATCTTGGTGACAACGTAATCGATCGACGGCTCGAACGAGGCCGGCGTGGCGCCGCCAGTGATGTCGTTCTCCAGCTCGTCCAGCGTGTAGCCGACAGCGAGTTTTGCGGCGATCTTGGCGATCGGGAAACCGGTCGCCTTGGAGGCAAGGGCGGACGAGCGCGAGACGCGCGGGTTCATCTCGATGACCACCAGGCGGCCGTCGGCCGGGTTGACGGCGAACTGCACGTTGGAGCCGCCGGTCTCGACGCCGATCTCGCGCAGCACCGCGATCGAGGCGTTGCGCATCATCTGGTGTTCCTTGTCGGTCAAGGTCAGGGCCGGAGCGACGGTGATCGAGTCGCCCGTGTGCACCCCCATCGGGTCGATGTTCTCGATCGAGCAGACGATGATGCAATTGTCCGCCTTGTCGCGGACGACCTCCATCTCATACTCCTTCCAGCCGAGCACACTCTCCTCGATCAGCACTTCGGTGGTCGGCGAGGCGTCGAGGCCGGACTGGACGATCTCGTAGAATTCGGCGCGGTTGTAGGCGATGCCGCCGCCGGTGCCGCCCATGGTGAAGGACGGGCGGATGATGGCGGGCAGGCCGACATGGTCGAGCGCCTGCGCGGCGATCGCCATGCCATGGCTGATGTAGCGCTGCTTGCGGTCGCCTTCGCCGAGGTTCCAGCGGGTTTCCAGCGCGTCGAGCGCGGCGTCGAGATCGGCCGGGGCCTCGGCCTTGACGGCGGCGCGCTCGGCTTCATGCGTCTTGCGGTCGGTGTTCTTGACGTCGGTGGCGTTGGCCAGCATCGACTTCGGCGTTTCCAGCCCGATCTTCTTCATCGCCTCGCGAAACAGAGCGCGGTCCTCGGCCTTGTCGATGGCCGTGGCGTCGGCGCCGATCATCTCGACATTGTAGCGCTCGAGCACACCCATGCGGCGCAGCGACAAAGCGGTGTTGAGCGCGGTCTGGCCACCCATGGTCGGTAGCAGCGCGTCGGGCCGCTCCTTGGCGATGATCTTGGCGACCACTTCAGGCGTGATCGGCTCGATATAGGTGGCGTCGGCCAGTTCCGGATCGGTCATGATGGTGGCCGGGTTGGAATTGACCAGGATGACGCGGAAGCCTTCCTCCTTCAGCGCCTTGCACGCCTGGGTGCCGGAATAGTCGAACTCGCAGGCCTGGCCGATGACGATGGGGCCGGCCCCGATGATCAGGATCGACTTGATGTCAGTGCGTCTTGGCATGTCAAAGGTCCGTTCGGCGGGCGGCTTGCACAAAAAACCGGGACGGGAAGACCCGGCCGGTTGTGCTCGCGATTCTGGTATCAGGCTAGGAGGGCCTTATAGGGAAGAGTTTTGACTGATGTAACCCCGAAAATGCGAGGTAGGGGAGTAGGGGAATAGGGGAATAGGGGAATAGGGGAATAGGGGAATAGGGGAATAGGGGAATAGGGGAATAGGGGAATAGGGGAATAGGGTGTGGGTTCGAGGGAATTCCAAACATACTCCCTTATTCCCCTACTCCCCTAAATTCTAATTCCCCAGCGCCAGCTGATCCGTAATCTCAAACCGCTCGGCCTCGCCGATGCGTATCATGTTGAGGCTGCCCTCCCGAGTGAAGCGGAAATTGCCGTCCGCGTCGGAACCGGCCGGCTGGCCGGCACGGAAGGAGATGATGCGCGTGCCGCCATCGGGCCAGGTCACAGTGATGTTCGCCTTGTCGGCGGTGTGCACCACGCTGACCTTGCAGCGCTCCATTGGTTGGCCGACATAGCGGGCGCAGGGAATCTCGGGGCCAGAAGCCGGCGTCGGAACGGAATCAAGCGGGACGTCAGGCGCCGCCAGCGCCAGTACATACGCATCCTGCATCGCGGCGCGGCCGATTTCCGCGGCCGATTTCGGCGTGCTTTCGGCAGCCGGACCGGCGCCGCCAAGCCGCGCTGTCAGGTCGGGCGGTGCGACCGGCGCGCTATTGGTGGCCTGCGATTGATCCGGCGCCGAGGCCTGCCCGGCCTCATTGGCGCTGCCGGTGGAGGCAACCACCGGCGCATCGGCCGGTCTTGTCTCGCCTTCGACATAAGGGGCCGGATTGAGGGGAATGAGATAGCGCGCCGGCGCCCAGCCGCTCAGCTTCTCCTTGCCCGTGCTCTCGATCTTGCACCATTTGTAGCCGTTGATGTCGTTGCAGCCGAGATTGGTGACCATGTCGCCGCTGCTCAGCCGCGCCTCGACCGTGGCGACCGGCGATGCGGTGGTGCGGACCTTGAGAAGGTCGTCCGGCGCCAGGCCGGTGACGACGGAGATGACGAGGTCCGGCGCCTCTTGGGCCATCTCTTCAGCCATAGCGGGGGCAATCACCGGCCACGCCGTCATCAACAGCGGAGCAGCAATCAGCGCATGCAGGGTTGTTCGGAGCGTGACTGTGCGCCTCATCGTTTGGCCGTGCGCTGACATCATGCCGCGGCGGATCGAGCCCGCCGCAAGCCCGGCCGGTTTTATAAGGGACGCCGCGGCGCCATGTAAGCCCGAAAATTCGGCTCGCCGTTCCGCCGGTCCCAACCCGGCCCGCCAGGCCGTGAGCCTACTCAGCCGGGCATGAACGCAAGAGCGTTCAGCCGGGCAGGGGCATGAACCCTGTTCTGAGCGCGTGAGCCCATTCCGGCCGGCCCGCCTGTTCGGCTTGCCTGGCGGCCGCCTCGTGGTCGTAGTCGACGGCGATGGCCTCGAAGCGGTCGGACTGGCCGTTGCTGCCCAAGGTGACGATGCCGTAGCGCGCATGCGGCGAGCCCTGCTCGGAGACATGCGCCGGCGGTGTGGAATCGTCATAGGCGGGGCAGCCGATGCTGCCCGGGTTGAAAATGACGGGACCATCGGGGACGCGGATCAGTTCCGCGCGGTGGCTGTGGCCGCACAGCGCGATGCGGCAAGCCGGGTCGAGCGCCTTCAGCCGCCGCCGGATCGCCGTCAGCGGCGCACGCACCAGCTGGCCATTGACGATGGTATCGGCGAGATATTTCTCGTCATGGTCGGGACGGGCGTGGAAAGCGATGATTCCGGGTGCGATCTCCAGCGTCAGCGGCTGGGCGAAAAGCATCTGGCGCTGCGTCTCGGTCAGCCGCTCCTGCGCATAGGCGTCGGAGGGCCACATGGTGTCATCAGCGGGGTCGGCGGCGACACGGCGGTCGTGGTTGCCGCGCACTGTCGGCAGGTTCAGCGCCTCCAACCGCGCAAACGTCTCGCGCGGCCAGAGCGGGCCGGAAACGCTGTCACCCAGGTTGACGGTCAGGTCGGCGCCGCCGCGCCGGCGCAGATCATCGAGCACAGCGTCGAGTGCCAGGACGTTGCCGTGGATATCGGCCAGTACGGCAATGCGCATAGGGGGAGGCTCCGTGGGTTGGCGGCCCCGTTTTACGGCAGGGCTATCGCATATGGGAAGCCGAGGCTTCTGCTCTACGATGTACCCCACCTGACTCGCGCCTTTCCTCTCCCCCGTCGCTCTCCCCCCTCCGGAGGGAGAGGAAGGGAGCCAAGGTTGGCGAAGTCGCGCCTTCCCTCTCCTCCGTCGACGATAGAAGCTCGACGGAGTGGGGGCCATCTTCGTAAGAATTCATATGCGAGCTCTGCGTTTCATCGTGCGAGGAAACAGCCTACGCGTGCACTTCGATGTCGTGGCCGCCGACCGCCGGCACTGCCGGATCGTCGCCGGCGGCGGCGATGACGCTGTCGAGCAGGCCGGGGAAGCGGGCGTCGAGATCGGCGCGGCGCAGTGTGATCATGCGGTTGGTGCCGACCACCTCGGCACGGGTGACGCCGGCCTCGCGCAGTTTGGCGAGGTGGTAGCTCAGATTGGTCTTCGAGCCGAAATCCAGGAACTGGCTGCAGTTCAGCGGCACGCCTTGCTTGCTGGCGAGATAGCGCACGATGGCGAGCCGGGTCGGATCGCCGAGCACGCCAAGCACGATCGGCAGGCTGATCTGGTCCGTATTGGGGTGTGGCAAGGTCATGGCTCGAAACTAAGCACAGTCGGGTCCGATTTCAACGCATCCATCATTGTTGGCCCGCACGCGGCCTTTCTCCGTCTCGCGCCGACCTGTGCTGACACAGGGCTGTCAGGAAGGTTCAGCTATTTTTCCCTGGCTTCATTGACATGATGCCCTATTATGTCCAATTGTTCAATAACTTTTGAACTAAGGACATCCCGCCATGGACAAGCGCCTTTTCTGGCTAGCGCTCGGATCGTTTACGATCTCGACCGAAGGCTTCGTCATCTCCAGCCTTCTGCGCGACATCGCGGCGGATGCCGGCATCTCCATTCCGCTGGCCGGCACGCTGATCACCGCCTTTGCGCTCGCCTATGCGATCGGCACGCCGATCCTGGCGACGCTGACAGGCGAATGGGACCGGCGCCGCGTCATCCTGTGGACGCTGGTGTTCTTCGTGCTCGGCAACATCGCCGCTGCCTTGAGTTCCTCCTTCGAACTGCTGCTGATCGCGCGCATCGTCATGGCGCTGTCGTCGGGCCTGTTCGCCGCAACCGCGCAAGGCACCGCGGTGGCGCTGGTCGATGACCATCACCGGGCGCGTGCCATCGCCGTCGTCGTCGGCGGAACCACGGTGGCCGTTGCACTGGGTGCGCCACTGGGCGCGCTCGTTGCCACCGTTGCCGGCTGGCGCGGCACCTTTTTTGCCATCGCCGGCCTTGGCGCGCTTGCAGGCGCGATCCTGTGGTACCGGCTGCCGCGGGGCATCGTTGGCACCAGGCTGCCCTTGAAGCGCAGGCTGGCGGCAGCGCTGCGTCCCGGCGTGATGCCGATCCTGTTGACGACGGTGCTGGCGCTGATCGGCGCCTTCACCGTCTTTGCCTATGTCGCGCCGCTTGCCATCGAGGGCGGCGGTCTCAGCCAGATCGCGCTGCCCGGCATGCTGCTCGCCTTCGGCGTCGGCGCCGTCATCGGCAACATTGGCGGCGGCCAGGCCGCCGACCGGTTCGGCGCGACCCGCACCGTCGGCTGGTCGTTGGCGCTGAGCGCCGGCATGCTGGTCCTGCTGTCGGTCATCCCGACCTTTCTGCCGCCGCATATTGCCGGACCGGCGCTGATGGCGATGATGGTGCCGTGGGGCATCGTCGGCTGGGCCTTCCCGCCGGCGCAGGCCAGCCGCATCATCAAGCTGGCGCCCGATGCCGCCCCGATCGTGCTGTCGCTCAATGCCTCGGCGCTCTATCTGGGCGTCGCACTCGGCGCGGTGGTGGGCGGTGCCGTGCTGCGCTACGGCGCGCCGGCCGATCTCGGCCTGATCGCCGCGATCTTCCCGATCGTCGGGCTTGGCATCGTGGTGGCCGGCCGCCGGGCGGCTCGGCCTGTAGAGATGCCTGCCGAGTAATCTCTTTGAAAGCCGTCGGCCGGCTCAGCTGGCCGGGGGCAGATCAAAATCCAGCGCGGCGATGTCATCCAGCGCCGCGCGCAGCTTTTCAGCCTTGTCCCTGCCGACGACATCCTCGAAACGCTGCTGGGCGATTTGCCACAGCTTCATCGCTGCCTCGAGCTTGGCCAACCCTTGCGGCGTCAGCCGCACACGCTTGACGCGGCGGTCCTCCGGATCGGCGAAAGTCTCGACATAGCCGTCGCGGATCAGTGGTTTCAGCGTATGGCCGAGCGCCGACAGGTCCATGATCAGCGACGTGGCGATAGCCCCCATCGCCGGCTCGGCGCCGATATGGATCTGGTAGAGCAGGCCCTGCTGCGTCGCCTTGAGGCCTGACGGCTCCACCACATCATCATAAAACTTGCCGAGCTTGCGCGCCGCACGGCGCAGCGCGGCGTTGTTGCAGAGCGTGAGGCCGGGCAAGCTGTCCTTTGACATGATGGTCCTTGGCGCCGGCGAATGAGGCCCGGCTGCTACCCTCAAATAATCCTCGTCCGTATCATTGACAAGATAGTGGCATATGCCTACTTCACGATTAGTGGCATATGCCACTAATTCAAATCAAGCGGCTTTCCGGCAGCGCGGCAGATGCCACGGCGCCGGATCAGTCGAAGCGAACCAGATCAGTCGAAGAAGGAACAGGACAATGAGTGGACAGGGCAACAAGGGCACGGCGGTCGTCACCGGTGCTTCGTCGGGCATCGGCGCGGTCTATGCCGACCGGCTGGCGGGGCAGGGCTACGATCTGGTGCTGGTGGCGCGGCGCGCCGACCGGCTGGAGGAACTGGCCGGGAAGCTGCGCCAGACCTATAGCCGCAAGGTCAGCGTGATCAGCGCCGACCTCTCCAACGACGACGACGTCCGCCGCGTCGAGCAGGCGATCGCCAGCGACGACAGCGTGACGCTGCTGGTCAACAATGCCGGCCTTGGCGGCCAGTCCGTGGTGGCAACCGCCGATGCGGACGCTGCCGAACGCATGATCAAGGTCAATGTCATCGCCCTGACGCGGCTGACCCGTGCCGTGCTGCCGGGGTTTTTGGCGCGCAACCGAGGTGCGGTCGTCAACATCGCCTCGGTGCTCGCCTATGAGACCTCGTTCGGCGGCATCTACAGCGGCACCAAGGCCTATGTCGTCAACTTCACCGAGGCTCTGCACCGCGAGGTCGCGGGTACGGAGGTGAAGGTGCAGGTGGTGCTGCCGGGCGCGACACGGACCGATTTCTGGGAGCTTGCCGGCAGCGATATCGACCAGCTTCCGAAGGAAATCATCATGACGGCCGACGATATGGTCGATGCGGCCCTTGTCGGCCTTGCCAGGGGTGAAGCCGTCACCGTGCCGGCGCTCGCCGAGCCGGCCAAGCTGGACATTTTCCTCGGTGCCCGGCAGGCCTTCTACGGCAGCCTGCACGCCGACAAGCCGGCGGCCCGCTACGCGGCTTGAGGGTTTCGAGGCCGATAGCAGAAACTGGGTTCCTCGCCCCCACGAATGTGGGGGAGAGCGACTATCTGGGGTGTCAAGTTGCAATTACGAACTCGTTGCGCGCATCGCGTGCTTTTGCATTGAGGATGACCAGGAGTTT